>NZ_CEVWNY010000126.1:0-7706 GCF_982384815.1 Desulfitobacterium sp.
CAGTACTAAAATACGGCCCTCGCTTTTCCGCTTGTTCTTTTTGGTAAAAATTTATATATTATTTAGTAAGCAACGTTGCATAAAGTTACGACGAGAAAAGTCAAAGCCTAAATTAGGTTAAATTTGGGTAAAAACTCTCTAAATCAGCGAGTATTCCTGATTATCCCTGTAAAAGCAAATAAAAAATCCTTATAATAAGAGATAGGGTAGTCCTTGCCCAAATCTCAAATTATAAGGAGATTTCAAATGCAGGACAAGGATACTACGCAATCCACATTTATGCAAGCCTTTCAGCCGTTTTTTTCAAAAGATTTATGGAAAGATATTCATCAGGAGGTCCCAGACCTTGATCGCATGACCAAAAAACTAAAAACAAATCAACTCACTCTCCTCATTAGTAAAGACTTTGCCTACTAAGGTTTCGGAAATGCTTTTTAAACGCACCTTACACAAAGTAGCTCGAAAGCAAGGGTATGGTAAGATTCAGCAGCAACTAGGTAAATTGTACATGATTGACGCATCCACCATCAGCCTATGCCTTTCCCGGTATCCTTGGGCAGTGTTCAGAAAGAGCAAAGCCGGTGTAAAAATGTGGAAAAGGACTATCTGTTAGCCCGATGCTCCTTTGGACTAAGAGGAGAATATTCAGATGGTTGTATACACCAATTTAGGCGAATAATTGAAGAAGGCCAGAGTCGAATTTTTTCTAGACAGTAACCATCTTAATTAATGCAACGCTACTGAATTAATACACTCTGTTACGTCCCTCTTTCTTTGCCCGGTATAGATTCCTATCTGCCATAGCTATTAATTCGGAGATGCTCGCTATACCGGAATCTTTAAAAACGGTTTGGATACCTATACTGCAGGTGACGGTTATTTTTTTTCCTTTAAAGTAAAAATTATAACTTTCAATCGCTTCTCTGAGTCGGTTAGCGATGCTCTTAGCAACTTTTTTTCCGCTGCCCGGCAGGCAGATCAGGATCTCATCGCCACCGTACCGGGCAACCCACCCACTTCCCCTGCGGAGCTGTTTTTGCAGCAGCAGAGCCAGTTTCTGAAGCACTTGGTCACCTGCCGTATGGCCATTTTGGTCATTGATTCTTTTAAAATAGTCAATATCTATAAAGAGAAGGCTCAGAGGCTGATTCAATTCAAAGGAACTTTGCATATCAATGGGCAGCCGTTCGTCAATATATCTTCGATTATAAAGTTTGGTAAGGGAATCTGTGATAGCCATTTCCTTTATTTGCAGGATGGACAAATCTTCAAAATTGCGGGATTCTGAACCGAAACGGGTATTCTGCCGGATAAATTGTTTAAATTCCAGTGAATAAGGTTTAACAGCAATCAGGACTGGCATTGTCGTTATGGCGGTTACCCAATTATCGATTAAATGCACTCTAAAGGCAGCGTTTGCAGAACGGTAGAATCCATTCTCAATTTTATTAGAATCATCCAGGCGGGTATTCCGCTTGCCGGCTTTCCTTGTGGTCTCATAAATGATGTTATTGTCAGTGTCTGTAAGGCAAACCGATGTATTTGCCGACTCCAGTACTTGAATACTATTAAGGGCTTCCGCTAAAGTATTAAAAACCATTTTTATTCACCTTTCCTTTAGGAGTATAAGGAAATGACGCGCCTATGCGCGTCATTTTGGGAACCGGCTAATGTTATCCGCAAACTATTTTTTTCTCTGGTGATCAATATTGCAGGTATATAAGCTTAGATTCACAAAGTTGGTTGCCATGAATAAAAGCCCCTTTATTTACACATTATAAATGTATTATTTAATATTGTACATCAATTATGGTTTTATGTCAATACATCAATAATGTGTGTGGTATTATTTTGTACACTGATGGAATGTAGAAGGGGCGAGCTATGAAAAAAACATATGAAATAATCCGCGGACTTCGAGAAGATAAAGATTTGAGGCAACGAGACATTGCCAAAATCATTGGAACAACACAGCAACATTATTCCCGATGTGAGAAGGGAGAATGTGATCTGCAAACTCGCGCGATTGTTAAACTGGCGGATTTTTACAATGTGTCAACGGATTATCTTTTGGGCAGAACGGAATGCCAACAAGGCCTTGACGCACTTAATCAATCTATTGTAGGAGCTTATACAACCGGACGTCTTTTAACAGAGGTACTCTCTTTAAATAATATCGGACGGCGTGCCGTAGTGGAGTATATCGGACTTCAAAAGCTTAAGCAGAAAATTCATAAGACCGGGGAATGAGAAAATTATCAAGGAACCTTGTTTTTGGAAGAATTTAAAGCATGCCGTCAGCTTGAGTAAGAAGGAGGAAAACTTGACAATTTGAGTTAGGATAAGATTAGGAGTAAAATAGTGTTTGGGAGTGAAAAACTAATGAATAAAAAGCCTGAGCCAGAAAAAGCCGACAGAGCAGTGCTTGAGAAATTAGAAGAGACCTGTCTGGAAAAAGAAATTGTTTTTGCCGGGCGCATGCTAAAGATGGACCGGGATAAGGTTCGTTTGCCCAATGGTGCGGAAGCTACCCGGGAAGTGGTTCGGCATCCGGGAGCAGTAGGAATTATACCTTTTAAAGGGGAAGAATTGCTTTTAGTTCGTCAATATCGCTATCCTATCGAGCGAGTCACCCTGGAAATACCGGCCGGCAAACTGGATCCCGGTGAAGACCCTTTAGTCTGTGCTCAACGAGAACTAAGGGAAGAGACCGGTTACCGCGGGACCTTGGAGCATTTGGTTAGTATCTATACTACCCCGGGCTTTACCGATGAAATCATTCATCTCTACAAGGCAACGGCTTTGGTCTGGGACCCTTTAGAAATGGATGATGATGAGTTTTTAAACGTGGTGAGCATGCCTTGGTCCCAAGCTAAGGAAAAGGTATTAACCGGTGAGCTTAATGATGCAAAAACCATGTTAGGAATATTTCTGTTACTAAGTAAAGAATCAGGCAATATTAAATAGAGAAGTAGAAAGAATAGGTAAATTTATGACGAATCACTATGCAGATCTTCATATTCATATCGGACAAAGTCTTGATGGCCAAGCGGTCAAAATTACAGCGGCGAAATCTATGACTCTTCCTAATGTTCTTCAGGCCTCTCGGGATATTAAGGGTCTGACGATGATCGGAGTTATTGACTCACAATCCCCCGGGGTACGCAGGGACTACCAAGCCTTGCTCCAAGATGGGGTGCTGCGCCCTCTGGAAGGGGGAGGCTATGGAGCGGAAGGCTTGACTGTAATTCCGGGAACAGAAATTGAACTGTCCATCGGCACGGGCTCAGCCCATTTTCTGGCTTATTTCCCTAGCCTGAGACATATAGAGAAGTATGTAGATAAACTAAAACCCTATGTGAAGAACTGGCAGCTCAGTTCACAAAAAGCCCACCTGTGTATTGAACAATGGCTAGAGGCGGTTGCAGAGGGGGAAGGGATTTGGCTGCCTGCTCATGCTTTTACACCACACAAAGGGATTTACGGCAATTGCTGTGCGAGCCTCCTGGATGTTTTGCCGGGTATGCCGCCTGCTTTGGAGATCGGGTTAAGTGCCGATCGGCAAATGGCGCGCTCAATTACAGAACTGGAGCAAGTTGTTCTTTTTAGCAATTCCGATGCTCATTCTCTGCCCAAGATCGCTCGTGAATATAATCTTCTGCAGTTATCAGAGGGGTCTTTTTTAGGTCTGCAGGAGCTTGTCTATAAAATCAAGGGGGAAGTGGTGGCTAACTACGGTCTGCCGCCTATCTTCGGCAAGTATCACCGCACCTATTGCCTGGTCTGTGAAAAGGTTGTGGAGGGTGAACCGCCTCTTTTAAGCTGCCCGGTATGTGGAGGCTCACAGGCAGTGACAGGTGTACTGGATCGTTTGGTTAGTATTGCCGATGGAGAAATTCCCTCTACGAAAGATCCCCGCTATGTCTACCAGCTTCCTCTCCGTGATTTGCCAGGGATCGGCCCCAAAATGTATAATCGTTTACTTGAACATTTTGGCACGGAAATGAATGTATTACACCGCGTAACTAAGGAAGATTTGATCCGGGTGGGAGGTGAAAAAGCTGCTCAATGGATTTTGCGTTCCCGCAGAGGAGAGCTGGAATTTCAAGCAGGGGGCGGCGGAGTATTTGGTAAAGTAGTGGACATACTTTCCTGAACTCCCGAATAGGATGTCTATAGAGGACGGCTATAGACAGGGAGGCTGGAGGTATGCGTAAACTAGGAGTGCATATCCGTCAATATTGGGTTATATATGTTGCTTTGGTCAGCATTTATCTAGCTGGAATAATTTTTGGCGCTATGGGGGTTGGGGCTCTTAACGCCGGAGAAACTACGGAATTAAGCAGCTTTTTGGACAAGCTGTTGGCTAGTCAGCCCACCACCTTGGATTCGGATTTCTTAATGCAGCTAGCCAGGGAGCAGTTTATTATAATGGCGGGAATCTGGCTCCTAGGGTTAACTGTGATCGGTACCCCCTTGATCTTTCTGATCGTTTTTACTCGCGGGTTTGTTTTCGGCTTTACCCTGAGCTTTATTGTGGGCTTAAAAGGTCTTTGGGGCTTAGGCTTAGTTATTATTTCGGTACTGATTCCGGCCCTGGCCGGGATTCCTTTTCTACTTTTGGGTGCGGGACTGGCCACCATTTTTTCCTTCGTGCTTTTGAAAGGAAAGCAAGCAGGAGAATCTCTGCGGCGGGAATTTATGTATTACTCCCTGGCTACAGTGCTGGTTTCTTTAGGGGCGGTCCTTATCGGGGTTACCCAGGGTTACTTTTCCATACTTGGAGTGCGTTTTTTTAATTTGTAAGGGTTATCGTTGCAAAGTCGTGAAAAAGGTACCTGTCCCCATTATTCAAGGGAAGTCGAAATGACTTCCCTTAAAATTTTTTTGATCAATACAGCTTAAGTATATTGACGACCGAGAGTTAGCAGTGGTAAACTAGGTCTAGAAGTTAGCAGTGCCTTACTCGAAATGTATTTATTTAATCAATCGTGTTTAGGAGAAAGATTGAGTGGGATAACCACTTTTGGAGTAGGAGGATGGATTATGACTACCCTAAAAGATGTTAAGATTGGTGAGACTGTTACCGTGGTTAAGCTACATAGCCAGGGAGCGCTTAAACGCCGTATTATGGATATGGGCATTACCAAAGGTACTGAGGTTTTTGTACGTAAAGTGGCACCCTTGGGTGACCCAATTGAATTAAATTTACGTGGTTATGAACTTACCCTGCGCAAAGAAGATGCAGCCTATATTGAGGTGCAGTAGCTGCGCCGATATATTTTTTGGCTCGTGGTTAGCTTATGCTAACTGACTGGCTGTATGGAAAGTATCGGTCTGTGGGCACCTATGAGCGACTAGGGGCTTCCGTATTCCGAGGGTGTTTATTGTTTGCAGTGGCGGCAGTTCCTTCGTGGCGTGGCATAAGTTCTCTGTAGAGGAGGAAAAAAGATGGGTTTGCGAATTGCTTTGGCCGGTAATCCCAATTGCGGAAAAACAACCATGTTCAACGCTTTAACAGGTTCCAACCAAACTGTGGGAAACTGGCCTGGAGTTACCGTAGAGAAAAAAGAAGGAATACTTAAAGGCTATAAAGATGTAACTATTGTGGATTTACCGGGGATCTATTCTCTTTCCCCCTATACCCCCGAAGAAGTGGTATCGAGAAAGTATCTGATCGAGGAACGCCCCGATGCCATCATTAATATTGTTGACGGTTCTAATCTGGAAAGAAATTTATATTTAAGCACTCAATTGCTGGAGATTGGAATTCCGGTGGTTATTGCCATCAATATGATGGATATAGTCAACAAGAATGGGGATAAAATTGATACCGCAAAGTTGGCTCAAGCTTTAGGCTGTGAAATATTCGAAGTATCCGCCATGAAGAAAATAGGGATTGATGAGGTTGTAGAAGAAGCTGTTCAGATCGCTCGTAATCCTCGTCCTCATGGTCGGCAACCGATTTTTTCATCTGAGGTAGAGAATTCTCTAAGGCTTATTGAAAGTAGGCTTCCCGCAGATATTCCGGAACTTCACAAGCGTTGGTATGCTATTAAGCTTTTTGAACGGGATGAGCGAATACTTGAAGAAATGACTGGTGTATCTGCGGAAGAGATCATTACCAAAATGGAGAAAGATCTTGATGATGATAGTGAATCTATCATTACCAATGAACGCTATAATTATATTACCGGCATTGTGAAAGAAAGCTACACTCGGAAAAATACTTCCCGAGTAACCACTTCCGATAAAATCGATCACTATGTAACCAACCGGTGGCTGGCTTTACCGCTCTTTGGGGCAATTATGACTTTTGTCTATTATATTGCCATTACGGCTGTAGGTGGCCCACTCAGTGTTTTTATGAACGATACCTTATTTGGCGAATGGATTAGTGTATCTTTATCAGGATGGCTGGAAAATATCGGGACTGCGGCTTGGTTGAACGGGCTAGTCATCGATGGTATTGTGGGTGGTGTAGGGGCTGTTTTAAGTTTCGTTCCTCAGATGCTAGCCTTATTCTTCCTGTTGGCGATCCTAGAAGAGTGCGGCTACATGTCGCGGATTGCGTTTATTATGGATCGCTTATTTCGCAAATTCGGCCTCACCGGAAAATCCTTTATCCCCATGTTGATTGGCACCGGCTGTAGTGTACCCGGCGTTATGGCCAGTCGGACCATTGAAAGCGAAAGTGACCGGCGAATGACCATCATGACTACAACTTTCATGCCTTGCGGGTCAAAGATGCCGATTGTCGCCCTAATCGCTGCTGCTGTGTTTGGGGGAGTATGGTGGGTTGCCCCCAGTGCCTATTTTATTGGGGTGGCAGCCATTGTGGTCTCGGGCATTATGCTTAAAAAAACACGACCCTTTGCCGGGGAAGCGGCCCCTTTTGTTATGGAACTTCCTGCTTACCATCTCCCTACTGTCAATAGCGTTTTACGAACTACTTGGGAGAGGGGCTACTCTTTTATTAAAAAAGCCGGTACGGTTATCTTATTAGCAAGTGTATTTATTTGGTTCCTATCTTCTTTTGGCTTCGTTGCTGGGTCGGTACAAATGGTAAAAGATATTGATCATAGCATCATTGCTCTTATCGGCGGGGCTGTGGCACCGATTTTTGCCCCTCTTGGTTTTGGCAGCTGGCAGAGTGCCGTGGCTACCCTTATGGGGCTCTTGGCCAAAGAAGAAATTGTGGGTGTATTCGGTGTACTATATGGTGTATCGGGGGATGCTCTAGAACTGGTCGAACAAGGTGCTGTTGGCAGTTTAAGTGGAATTGCCGGACATTTCACTGCCCTTTCTGCTTATTCCTTCATGATTTTTAACCTTCTCTGTGCACCATGTGTTGCAGCAATGGGGGCAATCAAAGGGGAAATGGCCGATAAAAAATGGACTGCCTTTGCTCTAGGGTACCAAACGATTTTTGCCTACCTCATTGCCTTCATAGTGTTTCAATTCGGCTCCTTCTTCAGTGGAGCAGGATTTACCGTAGGTACTGCTTTTGCGGTGGCTGTTCTGGGAGTTTTCCTATATATGATTTTTCGATCGGGCACACCTACCAGGCTTAAGGTTAAAGGGGTCCCGATTAAAGGATAAAAATAAGAAGGTGACATTATGTTAGAATGGTTCGTTGCTAATGCAGCTAACTTGATTATCGGGGCTGTAGTGCTTCTAGTCATTGCCCTGGCAGGACGCAATGT
>NZ_CEVWNY010000127.1:0-7645 GCF_982384815.1 Desulfitobacterium sp.
GATTCTTGTAAAAGTTGTTTCATGGATTCATCTATAAGCTCATGCAAAGATCTGGTAACATAATAAACGCTTTCGTCTTCATTTATTTCTATACTTAATTCTTTATTTACTTCTATACTTAATTCTTTATTTGCTTCTGTACTTATATCTGTACCGGCCCCTTCACATAATTCACTATTTAGTTCCCTATTTAGTTCCCTATTTAGTTCTTCGCTTGCGTTTTGACTTATTGAATTACTTACTACTTTGCTTTCTTCTACAGTTACTGCATCGGATTCTACTTGGGTCTCCACCTTGTCATTCCTACCACAATCAGATCTCGGAAGTTCCGAAGTCTCAATTGGTTTTTTCTCATTTTTTTGACCTTCGGCCGGAGGTTGTAAAGTTTGGGGTATCTCCAGAGTTTTTAATAAATGACTCCTCAGCGAAAATGAAGAATCTAATTGTGCGGATGTGTGGCCTCCGGTAAGAATAACTTTCGAACTTGGTGGGTTTAGGCAGCCTTCTTTTAATTGAATATTTTTAAGACCGGCCACTTGTTGAGGAATTATGGTTTGCTCCTCGATCTCAATATTCTGTAAGCCGGCATTGATCATATCGTTCATCAATAGATAAAAATCCGGAAAGTTTTCGATTACTCTAGGGTCCGGTAAGCGTTGCTCAACAAGTTGGCGAATGCCATCGACTAATATATCTTTAGGCATATCAATCATTTCCCGAAATAGTTGTACTATTTTTTCAACCGCTTGGCGTCCTTGAATGAACTCCGAGTCCGCATCATTACCTGTTAGGAGATTCACCGTAAATAGTTTTTCAATAAATAGATCCACCCATTCCCTGATTTCTTCATCATTTTTGAAAAAGGCTTCCAAAATTGTCCACCTCCGCATACTATTTTCCTAGATAATTATGCGAATTAGCTTCATAGTATGTCTAATCTTAGTAAAGTCTTAATCGTATAAAGAAAACCCGGCATCGCTGAGCTTTAGCGAAGGCGAGGCCGCTGGTTGCCTTTATGCGCCCGCAGACTTATACTTTCTGATAAGTTAAAAAAGACCCCTTGCGGGGTCTGGATAGTAAAGAAGACATATTTGCTTATAGGGGTAAATACAATCAGGTTTTTTTAGCGTTGACGGAATACTTTCAAATAGGAATCAGCGTAAATGCTCTTGTTCAGGAGTATTTGACCAGTTGCAGCAACATCGACCAAATCATCGTCATTGGCATCCATGATGGCAGCATCAAGTCCGGCAGCCATAGCCATCGCTAAATAGGTACGGTTGATGAGATGACGATCCGGTGATTTTTGAGATACGTTGGAAAGCCCGAGCACTGTCTTCGGTGCAGGATTAGATAGGGTTTTAACCATGCGGATGGATTCCAGTACTTCCGGAGCATGGTCTTGAGCTACGTTACAGGGCAAGATTAGGGGATCGATATATAGTTGATCAAAAGGAAGACCGAACTCATCAGCTGCTGCCACAAGCTCCATGGCAAAGGCGATACGGTTCTCGGCATCTTTAGGGATTCCTTTATTATCCATAGTTAATCCAATCAAAGCAGCATTGTATTGAACGGCCATGGGGAATACTCTCTCGACCTTATCACGATCAGCCGGGCAAGAATTGATCATTCCGGGACGTTTTAATAGTTTTAACCCTGCTTCAATAGCATCATAGTTGGTGGAATCCAAGCAAAGGGGCAAATCAGAGACTTCTTGGATTACTTTAACCATCCATTCATAGGCTTCTGGACGCTCTTCCTTCGGTACTGCCGGTCCGGAGTTAACATCCAGATAATGTGCACCGCCCTCTTGTTGCTTTAAGGCCCATTCTTGGAGGGGCTTAGCATCCTTGTTGCGAAGTGCATCACCTATATCTTTAAACATCCCGTTAATACGTTCACCAATAATAATCAATTGATCCACGTCCTTTCTTTATTATATCTAGATAGGAGTTCAATGATTATAAAACTATTTGAATGGTTTTAGGCATTCATCTCCATAAGGTCAGCAATATTTTGTTGAACCAGTTTAACTGCAGCAGGATTTCTCATTAAGAGAATGCTTGCACCTACTTGGAGAAGTGCTGTAGCAGTCAATGTTTCCCAAAGGATAGCCCGTTCATTAAGGTCACCCCAGCCAGGGAACTCTTCCTCGGAAGCATTTGCCTCTTTGGCACGGTTTGCTTCATAGCCAACTGTACAAATCATTGGCATAGAAAGCATTTTATCATTAGCTAAAGCGCCGAGACGTGCCCGCTCCATAATGGAATAGGCATACTCAATCCCATAGCCCAAGCCCCCAATCATGGGGTCAATAACGATGCGATTGAGGGGTAAGCCCATTTCCGAGATTAAGATGTTTAATTGCTTACAAATATTGATATCCAAAGGAGAACGGGCTATTAAATTATGTTTGTGAACCATAGCGGCTGCTGTAATGGACTTATAATTGTCCTGTTCGGCCAGACCGATTAAGAGGTTCTCACCCGACGTAGCTTCGGCAACAGCGGCCATTACTTCATTATCCTTTTCCGGATCATCGCAGCCGGCTACAATTAGAGGAACGCCAACGGCGGCCAAAACGTTCTTTACTATTTTGGCACACTCTTCCGGACTGCGATTTTCCCCTTCCGGATTGGCTCCGATTAGTTTTAGATAGATCATGTCTGCGTTATATTCTTCAACGCATTTTTTGGCCCAAGCAGCGGGATCATTAATAACATCTCCGAATTGGTCTTTTACAATGTCATTCCATGCGGGAGGAATATCTGTGACTTCCATGGCAATGACAGCACGGTTTTCTACTTTCCCTTCAAAATGAAGATATGGTAAAGTTGCATCTCCCCCGACTCTAACTACGGAAGTACGGGTACCACCTTCTTCAGCGGTTGCACCGATAACAACTGTGCCGACACTACTTTGATATCTTTCTTTAACGAGAGCTACGGCCATTTGAACCTCTCTCCTCTCTAGTTTCATTTAAATGTTCTTTCCAAAATCTTTTGTACAGCTTGAACTGCTAGGGATTCGTCCGGCAGAGTGTAGAGCGGGCGTCCCTCTAAATCATGCTTTACAACCAAGGGATCAAGGGGAATATCCCCGATCAATTTAAGACCGGTTTTGTCAATTTCCTCTTTCAGAGAATCTAAGCTTCCTTCGTTGGTCTTAGTTACCACAAGATAAACATCCTTTACTGCCGAACGTAATCCATCAATCAATTCCTTGACCCGACCCGCCGAACGAATTCCTCGCGCGGAAGAATCACTGATTACGAACATCATATCTACACGGGGAATGGTCCTCCGACTAATGTGTTCCAGGCCTGCTTCTGTATCTATTGTGACAAAATCATAATTATCTCCCAGAGTTTCAAGATACTTACGAAGTAGATCGTTGGGATAGCAGTAACAACCTGGGCCTTGTGGTCCTCCCATAACCAGTAAATCAATATCTTTGGACTCAATTAGACTTTGTTGAAGCTTATATTCAACAAATACATCCTTAGGCATCCCGGTCGGTATCGCCTTCGGATTTTTCGTATCCTCTAAAAGTTCGGAAATCGTTGCTGTAACTTCGAGGCCAAGCGCTTCATTCAAGTTGGCATTTGGATCTGCATCTACTGCCAAAATGGATTGGCCCAGGAACCCCTTAACCATTTGACGAAGCAATAGAGCTGTGAAGGTCGTTTTTCCTACTCCACCTTTACCGGCAACTGCAACATATTTTGTCATGATTCTCCCTCCAATGCTACAATTAAGTTCCTTCTACCGAAGGAAAAAGAGATAGATCGGTGTGGGGCAGGAATAAAGCGGAAACAAACTCATCCATAAATGTGGTTCCAACGGAAAGTTCGATATAGGTCATCTTGCGAGCAAGTTCCATGGCCTCATTCCAAGCTTTTTGCGAGAGTAAAGCAAGCCGTGCCCCTTTGACAGAGGAGTTTCCTATAAATTCAAATTTCTCTTGGGGTAAATCAGGAAGTAAGCCGATCTCCACCGAGTCATGAATATTAAGGTAATTACCAAAGCCGCCGCCGATGACGATCCGGTCGATCATCTCGATCTCCATAGCTACCGCTTGGAGTAAAGAGCGAATTCCGGCGTAGATGGCACCTTTGGCCCGAATAAGATTCTTTACATCGTTCTCAGTAATAACTACATCCTTTTCCCCACCGGCTTGGTGAGCCCAAGCTAAAACGAATTCCTTGTCATCTTTCGTTACACGGATCCGTTGAGATTGGGAGGGATGTTCCAGTTGGAAGTTACCTGCACGGTCTATAACGCCCACACTCCGTAGCTTAGCCAGACAATCCACTAACCCTGAACCGCAAATCCCTACCGGAGGGACTTTGCCAACTACTTTAAGCTTTACGTCCAGGGTTTTAGGATCAATATCCACACGCTCGATAGCCCCCGGCATAGCTCTCATGCCAAAGAGGATACCTCCTCCTTCAAAACAGGGGCCGGCTGAGCAAGCGCAGGAAACAAGCCAATCCTGGTTGCCGAGGACAATTTCACCATTGGTGCCAATATCAATAAAGAGGATAATCTCTTCAGAGTTCACAATATCTGTGGCTAGGGCACCGGAAACAATATCCCCGCCTACATAGCTGGCGACCGACGGATAGGTGTGAATAAGTCCCTCGGGCAGAATTTTTAACCCGATCTCCCGTGCCGGAACAGATGGGGTTGAGTTTACGGTAGGAATATATGGTTCTAAACGTATATAGCGTGGATCAATACCTAAAAAGAGTTGGGACATGGTAGTGTTGGCAGAAACTACTGCAGTAGCTAAATTCTCCATCGTTAAGGTTTGTCTTTTAAGGATATCATCGATTAATGTATTTAGTGTATCAATTACTGCTTTCTGAATTTCTACCAAATTCTCAGGAGCATCAACAGCATAGACAATCCTGGAAATGACATCATCCCCATACTGGGCTTGCTTATTGTAAGACCCTTGTCTGTCCACGATTTCTCCGTTTTCTAAATTAACTAAGCAGACAACCACTGTCGTGGTCCCGATATCAATAGCTAAACCATAAGCCGGCATGTCATTGGCGGCTTCGACCCTAATAACGGTATATTCGGAATCCAAATCTGTTAAGGTAACAGAGAGATTCCACTGGGCTTGGCGTACAACTTCCGGTAAGGTTTGCAAGACTGACAAAGGGATATTGATAGGTTTATCTGTTTGGAGAGCTCGTTTCAATTCAAGGGATAAACGCGCCCAGTCACTGGCATTATCCGTTAGGCTTGGTTCTGCACAACGGAGATTAATTTTGCGAGCCAGGGGGTGATGCCCATAAAATGCAAACAGGTCTTTGCTGGATTCTTTTAGTAAGGAGGAATCTGCATTCTCAAGGAGGACCTGATGAGCTTGTAGACGT
The DNA here is from genome assembly GCF_982384815.1 of Desulfitobacterium sp. NCBI lineage: Bacteria > Bacillati > Bacillota > Clostridia > Eubacteriales > Desulfitobacteriaceae > Desulfitobacterium > Desulfitobacterium sp. The sequence continues at coordinate 5,393 of NZ_CEVWNY010000127.1, forward strand.
GATTCCGGTGGTACTTCAACCGTAAGGTTATCCTCAACAAAAGTGTGGCAACTTAGGCGCACTCCCCTACTAATTTGTTCAGGGGTTAAATTTCCTGTTCTTTCACTTTTGGCCTCTCCGGAAAGCACTGTAATCTTACAAGCACCGCAAGTTCCTTTGCCGCCACAGCCAGATTTAATAAATATTCCCGCTTGAGTGGCCGCCTTGAGCAGGGAGGTTCCTTTCTCCACCTCAATTACTAACTTATCTGGCATAAGTTTTATTTGAAATTTACTCAATGGTTCCTCCCCCTCTCCCTGCTGATCATTATTTACATAGCACGGGTAAAGGCAATGATACCGCTGGATTCGCGAGGTCCAACAACTACTTTCCAGCCAGATTTTTCTTGAAGTTTCCCAGAAATAACTGCTACATAACCGGGAATGATTAGATTACGATGTTTTACTTTATCTGCTACACCGCTCTTCTCCAGGGCATCAGCAATTTTTTCGGGCTCGAATTTGCCGGCTGCATAGGCAGTAAGAACCGAGGTTCCATCGGTATCGATGGGAAGGATGTAGCTCGGTACTTTGCTTGCTTCAACTTCGCCCTCAACGCTGTAATAAGTTAAGGAGAAGTTAGTGGTAATATATACGGGCGAATTCTCATTTACATCGCCTACTGTGTGAAGAATTGGTTCCACTTGAATTGGTTTTTGTGGGTCTGTGTAAAGATTTTGTCTTAAGGACATCAACGGTAGGATATGGGCCTTTGCCGATGCCTTCAGAACAATGGCACTGGCATATTTAGCTACATAAACTGATGCTTCGGCAATTTCAGCAAGAGGCTCTGTTTTGCTGGTAAAGGCAACAACAGGATAGCCAAAAGGTCTATGCTTCTTTTTGATGGCCAAGCGGCGTAAATGAGTAAGATTAGCAAGGGTTTGGCTGGGGTTGCGTGAACCTGGATCCAAGACAAACTCTTTGTAGCCTAGCTTTTGGGCGTTTTCGACTAGAGTGTTCAAGGCATCTAAGCCGTCGGCTTTAATAATTACCGGAACACTATGTTCTTTGGCTAAATTGACAACTGCTTCGTAATTAGCCTCTGTGGCCGATCCAATTAGTGGTTTACGTGCAGCAACTTCAGGTAATGCGACCTTTAAAGCTTCTACATTCTCACTTAGGAGGAGAAGTGAACGCTCGGTTGCCGCTGCAACTTGAGCAACGACTTTCGCGAAGCGTTCCGGATCTCCGGAAGCTTCAATAATAGCCACGCCGTCAATGGAGTAATGGAGGCCTACCCGATCAAATTCTAAATCATTAATTTCGGCGAGCTTCCCTTGAATCTCATCATCAGCTAAAGCATCAGAAATCTCGATAAGAAGAGTGGTAGGATGATAGAAAGTTTTATCATGACGGAAAAGAACCGTCTCATCCCCCAGGATAGAACCATTGCCAAATTTAATGGCTTTAATAGGTGGCGCAGAAGCAGAATCCAATGCTTCCCGAGCTGCATCAGTTACATAAGGACACGCATCCAGTGAACCTTTACCGGAAGCCAAAGCCATCGCAAAAGCTAGACAAGTTGGAGTTCCGCACTCACCGCAGTTCTTTTTAGGGAGTTGTTTATAAATTTCTAAGCCGGTTAAGCCCATAACAGTGACCCCTTTCCAATATTTCTTTTCTTATTGGAGACAGAGCAGTACTTGCCCTGTCTCCAGTTTCAATTATTTCTACATTAATGGGTCTAGGCTGAAGCAGGGATGCCCATTTTCTTCGAGGAACGGAGTGATTTCTTCGACAGTTGTGCCAACAGTTTCATCCGCGATCTTATCGATAAAGTCTTCACCTAAACCTTCTTCTACCGCACGTGCTACGAAATCTTCCCGTAAGAAATCCTTAAGTTCTTTCGGCATCCAAACGATCCTTGAGATGCCGCCATCGGCAGGAATGAACTTCTTACTATTGATATAGCTACGTCCGATTCCCATAAACCCGGGAGTCTGTAAACCGCCGCCTACAGTTCCAGCCAGTGTGGAGAAGGTCATGCCGCAGGGAGTCATGCCGCTATGCTCACGAGTGGTGATCATTAAGCCGTTGACTTCCGGTACAATGGCCATGATTGCTTCAAAACAGCCGCAGGAGGTCATGGGGCGATCCATTAAGGTATAGAGGTTAACCTCTTCCAGGGTATTGTTCGAAGCAGGTCTTAAATAGTCATTGCAGCTTTGCCACATTCCTTTGAACTCATCAATAGCCGATCCTTTAGGAATAG
>NZ_CEVWNY010000128.1:0-7603 GCF_982384815.1 Desulfitobacterium sp.
CTCATTCGCTATATCCTCTGCATATTTCTCTTGAAGAGTGTATACATAAGCGGATTCCGCGCTAAAATCACATTCAATATTATGTTCGTTTACAATCGACCGGTACATTTGTATTGCGGTTTGATTGGCGTCAGCATACTGTTGGGCAAATTCTTCGCTTATTTGTTTTATTTTATTATATATTAGGCCATGCTGGGAAGTTATTTTCGCGGTGGTATGTCCAGTAGCACCTTGTAAAATGCGATCCGCTTCGATAATTGCTGTTTTTACCCCTTCTCTATTTAGCCAATATGCGCATAATATACCGGTTATGCCGCCACCTACAATTGCCACATCAACCTTTATATCCTTTTCCAAGGTAGGATAATTGGTAGTGGTGGTTGAAGCTATCCAATACGGTTGGGGTGGTTTTGTAAAATATTCTTTGGTACTTTTATTCATAACGATTCCTCCCTATGGCCCTGTCATAAATTCATAGCATTATTCTGCGCATAATAACAATGTAATATCCGTATGAATTTAAAGAAAAAAGGGATAGGCTATATAACCTATCCCCTTGGTGGAATATAAACGACAATGGATAGTAGATAATCTCGTAATCCAATTCACGTACCTACCATAATCAGCATACGATTAATATGTAAATACAGTCCTGGACATTTCCGCATCTTATATAACAACTAATTTTTTAAATTTGACAAAAAGGGGACATTGGCTATGACAAGCAAAGAAAAATTAAACCTTCTGGAAGAACTGTTAGACATCGGAAAGGATACCCTCAGTGAGGATATAGAGCTGAAAAATCTCAACGAATGGGATTCTTTGGCCGCTATTGCCGTCATTGCAATGTTTGACGACGAATTCGGCAAAATTATCACATCCGATGTAGTAAAGGGTTTTGTTACCGTAAAAGACATCATGGATAAAATGGAATGAGGTGAACTTTTTTGGCGGTAGGGATATTGAATAACGTGGAAATTAAGGGCATTGCGTGTGCGGTGCCCGACAACGTAAGAAAAAGTGAAGAATACAATGACGTATTTGGCGCAGAAAGTGTCCGGAAGTTTATCAAAATGACAGGCATAAAAAAAAGATATGTTGCTTGGGAAGAGCAATGCGCTTCCGATTTATGTTATGCAGCGGCAAAAAAACTGATTAATAAATTGGCATGGGAGCCTTCTTCCATTGATGCCTTGATTCTTATTACGCAAACGCCGGATTATGCAATACCGGCAACAGCCTGTGTCCTTCAGCACCGGTTGGGACTTTCTGAAGACTGTATCGCTTTTGACGTTAACCTCGGATGCTCAGCCTATGTTTACGGAGTATGGCTTGCCGCGACAATGATTTCAACACAAGGCATAAACAGGGTTCTTCTGCTTGTCGGAGACACCAGCAACTATGGAATAAACCAAAACGACAGTGCTACAGCCATGATCTTCGGTGATGGAGGTTCAGCAACGGCTTTGGAAAGAACCGAAGGGAAAAGTCTGAAGTACTTCCTGAAAACCAAGGGCAGTGGTTTCAAGCATATTATTGTCCCCGCAGGACATGCCAGGAGCAGAAGTAAAACAAATCTGGAAAGCACGGAATATTTATTGGCTATGAGCGGTTCAGATATTTTTACCTTCAGTATCACAGATATCCCCCGGACCCTTAAAAGCTTCATGTCCCAATACTACATTGACAAGGACGATGTGGACATGTACGTATTCCACCAGGCCAACCTTTTTATTCTGAAGCATCTGTCAAAGAAGCTAGGTATACCAATGGAAAAAGTGGCTGTATCCATCGACAGGTACGGAAATACAAGCGGAGAATCCATACCGCTGACACTGGTAGACGCTTTGGGAAATGAGGAGTCAAAAGAGCCGATAAAACTCTTACTGTGCGGATTCGGCGTAGGATTATCCTGGGGTGGAATTTATCTCGAAATGGACAGATCCGTCTGCCTGCCAATGATCTACACCAACGACTATTTTACAGAAAGCTGAGAATCAATTATGAATCCAATGAATTTAAACGGCAAAAACTTTATGGTAACCGGTGCCTCTTCCGGCATTGGCAAAAGCATCGCCTTATTCTTGAGCAAAATGGGTGCCAATGTCATTATGGTGGCTAGGGATGAAGAAAGGCTCAAAGGAGTCCTCAATGAACTCGAGCCCGGCAATCACTCCTACTTTTTGTTGGATCTGAGCGATCCTACCGGAATAGGAAACATGATGGACAATATATGCAGCGGAGGTTTAAAGCTTAACGGCCTTGTCCATTCGGCCGGCTTATCAAGGACAGTGCCTATGCAATACTTGAAACTGGAAGATTTGAAAACTATCATGACTGTTAACTTCTATTCCTTCATCGAGCTTGCCAAACAATTTTCCAGGCGGAAGAATAATGATAACGGGGGAAGCATAGTAGCCATATCGTCTATTTCAAGCAAGGTCGGCGCAAGGGGCTTGACCGCATATTGCGCAAGCAAGGGGGCCTTGGACAGCGCCATTAAGTCAATGGCACTGGAACTTGCGCCAAAGGGGATAAGAATAAACTCGATAGCACCAGGCATGATTAGGACCCAGATCTATGACGGTCTTAAAGAAATTGTTAATAACAATAATTTCGAGGAAGACCTTAAAAAGAGGCAGATAATGGGTATCGGGGAACCGGAGGATGTGGCCTATACAGCCGCATTTTTATTAAGTGTTGCATCAAGATTCATAACCGGGACATCAATTATAGTTGATGGGGGATATCTGGCCCATTAAGCCTGAAGCATGGGTCACTATTCCCCTAAAATCCGGCGTTGTATGAAATTCGTGTACACCTCGCCGCGCCGGAAAAACACATTATCCAGCACCTTGAGATGAAACGGAATCGTCGTATGCACACCTTCGATTTCAAACTCCAGCAGTGCCCGCTTCATCCGGTTAATCACCTCATCACGGTCCCGGCCCCAGACGATCAGCTTACCGATCATCGAGTCATAGAACGGAGGTATACTGTAGCCCGCATAGGCTATGCTGTCAATCCGTACACCCGGTCCGCCGGGGGGATGGTACCTTGTGATTGTTCACGGACTAGGCATAAAATTCTTAGCCGGGTTTTCGGCATTGATCCGGCACTCCATGGCCCAGCCGTTGATCTTAATATCGGACTGAGTATAGCCGAGCTTCTCGCCGGCCGCCACTCTTATTTGCTCCTTGATCAGGTCAATACCGGTGATCAGCTCTGTAACCGGGTGCTCAACCTGAATCCTGGTATTCATTTCGATGAAGTAGTAATTGTTGTGTTTATCCAAGAGAAACTCAACCGTCCCGGCCCCGGAGTAATTAACCGCCTTAGCGGCCTTAACCGCATCTGCGCCCATTTCCGCCCTTAGCTGTTCATTTAAAGCGGTGGAGGGAGCTTCTTCAATTAGCTTTTGGTTCCGCCGCTGCAAAGAGCAGTCCCGTTCACCAAGGTACACAACATTACCATAATCGTCCGCCATCAGCTGGAACTCGATGTGGCGCGGCTCTTCAACGTACTTTTCCAAATAAACTTCAGCGTTGCCAAAATATTGCTCAGCCTCTGTCTTGGTGGTTTGCATGGCCTTTAACAGTTCACCCTCGTTTTGGGCAATGCGCACCCCTTTGCCGCCCCCGCCTGCCGAAGCTTTAATCATCACCGGGTAGCCGATCTTCCTGGCGATTTCAATCGCATCTTCCGGCTTTTTCACAACACCTTCGGAGCCCGGCAAAACCGGCACACCGGCGGCGATCATGGTTTTTCGGGCGGTAGCTTTGTCCCCCATGCCCTTGATAGCACTGGCCTTGGGTCCAATGAATTTAACATGACAAGCTTCACAAATTTCCGCAAAGCGAGCATTCTCAGCTAAGAAGCCATAGCCGGGATGGATGGCATCAGCACCGGAAATTTCCACAGCACTGATGATACTGGGAATGTGCAAATAGCTTTGGGCTGGAGCAGCAGGTCCAATACAAATAGCCTCGTCCGCTTCCCGCACAGGCAAGGAAGCGCTGTCTACTTTGGAATACACAACTACGCTGGTAATCCCCATTTCCCGGCAAGCCCGGATAATCCGAAGGGCAATTTCCCCCCGGTTAGCAATCAAAATCCTTGTGAACATGTTCAGTGTACCTTCCTACTGCTTTTCGATCAGGAACAGAGTCTGTCCGTACTCTACTGCTTGCCCGTTTATAACCGGAATTTCCACGATCTTGCCGGCAACCTCAGCTTCAACCTCATTTTTCAGTTTCAATGCTTCCACAATGCACATTGGCTGGCCAACCTGGACGGTTGCACCGACTTCCACATACGGTGGAGCATCAGGTGCCGGAGCCCGGTAAAAAGTACCGACTAGGGGAGCGGTCACCGGAATAAGATTAGTGTTCGTGGGAGCTAGCCCTTTTTCCGCAAGCCTTGCTTCCGCAGTAGCGACTGCTGCATAAGCATCGGCAGCATGAGCTCCGGCAGCATAAGCTCCGGTTTTCTTAATGTTGATCCGGATACCTTCGATCTGGAGGTTGAGCTCGGCGATTTCATTAGCACCTAGCATTTTTATCAATTCCTGGAGTTCTTTTAGGCTCATTTTCGAATCACCTTCGGCAACCGTTGCTTGCAGCCTTCCAGCATTTCGAGTTTTATATTGTTCAGCAGCTTTTCCACATCAGAAGAAAGAACCGTATTTTCAAAAAACCCCGCAGCCAGTGTCATTATACCGTTATAGGTGTTAGCTACCAGCAGCAGTCCAGGCGCACTGACAATCGGAGGAATAATATAATAATCAGAAACTTTTACATCACCCATTTTTATTAATTGTTTTGACAGGGTTCCAATATTGGATAGTGAGGCTATACATCTGTTGCCCCGGTAAACAGGACATTTTGCTCTGTTTTCACCTATTTTTGATGCCTGGTAATAAGCGAGAACTTCCTTAAAGCGGATCTTTTCCAGGCGTTCCAGGCCAATAGCACTTTGCAAACCGGGATAGCCCCTTTTAATATCATTCATCATATAACCGACCCTGGACAGCGTTTCCCCAAAAGACTCGTTTTCTATCATGGAAAGCGAGGTATTCACCGAGCCGGAGAAATTGCGTAAGGCTTCCGTCTTATTATCAGGTAAATATCGCCGTAAATCGATAGTGAGATTTATCCCCATTGGTACGCCGTATACCGGCTGCCCCATTTTAAGCATAGCTCTGTAATACGCCGCAAGAACCATGTCATTTATCGTGGCTCCCCTGGATTTTGCATATCTATTTATAACATCCACGTGGTCCCGTGAAATCCTACAGATAGCAATGCGGGTAGTGCCGGATGTACCCTGCTGCCATGGAAATGCCCATGTTGGTATAAGAATATCCGACCCTGGAATCCACAAAGAGTCCGGATCCGTTATTCCAAGGCATTTGAACAGTCTGTCCTGATCCCTTCTTCCTCTTTTTGACGGTATCGGTACAAAGGCCTCCTCGGAGCCGTCAAGCCTCGAATATATGGCCGAGACCAACTGGACATACTCCTTGATTCCCGTCCCATCACAGCAGGCGTGGTTAACTTTTATTCCCAGAGTATCACATTCATGGGACCGGATCAGCTTTACTTTTACCTTGGGGTCATCATCCATATCTAAAGGGCTTTCTAAAAACCGCTGAACAGCCGCATTGGCATCCAGGACTTCCTCGAGGGAACAAAACATCACTTCATCAATGTTCTCCAGCCGTTTCCAGTATGGCGGATTCCCTTCAACGAACCTGCATCCCAAAACAGGCTCTGTATCAACTGAAAGCCTTACTGCTTTAACCAGCCTGTCAAAATCCAATCTTCCATCGAGCCTCAAGATCGCTTGAGAATGAAAATTTCCCATTCCGTAACGGGCAACATAATTATATATGTCGTGTCCGTTTGCCGGCAGGACATCCGGACTATCCGGAATCTTCCCTATTCCGGGCTTACTGATGTCCAGGTACTTCTCAAAGGCCTTGCCCAGTTCCTTATAATAGCTCACCATATAATGGGGCATATTCGCGTAGAATTTATAATAATTCTCCAAATCGAATAAGGGGAGCATTGCTTCAAAAGATTTTTCTACTTTAGTATCCTCGAATTTAATTTTGATCTCCATATTTTTCAGTCCCTTCAAAACAAATTAAGGTAAGGCTTTTAACCGCTCATCAATAATCCCCATTAGCCATTTTTCTTCTCCCGGTATCCTGCTCCCCAGCCTGGCCGCCGCCACCGGAAGCATCCAGGCATCGAGATTCTCCAGCTTAGCCTTTGAAGCTCTTCTATACTCATTCAAATAAAACTGGCAGGTCATCCATTTGGGGAAAGCAGACAGGGTACCTATAATATCGGGAATTCCGGGAGGTACCGCCGGTGAATTGATGATTAGACAGGTCCTAGCAACATCTCCTGTAGGGTCTCCCCTGTACGCACCGCCCCAATCGATGGCAACAAGCTTATCGTTGGCGACAATTATATTGCCCAGATATAAATCTCCATGGCAAATGCTGTCCCCTTCCGGTAAGGTATCTAAATAGTCGATAATTTTTTCTGCCTTATCTCCTATAATTTCAGAAGAAAGTGCAATTGCTTGCGAGATTTTTTCCTTTTGCGATGGTATCCCTTCAGTGGAGTATTTATGAATTTTGTATTGAAATCTTGCCAATTCTTGTACAAGGCTGTGAAACCGCCAAGGTTCCTTTTCAAGAATAGCCTGCATTGATTTGCCAAAAATCCTTTGAAGTATTATCCCTTTTCGACCGTCCATCTCTACCCTATCGAAAACAGCAGGAGAAGGCACACCGGCTTCGTGTATCTTCCGCCCGATTGCTTCCTCCCGCCTTATCCATTCCTCACGGTAACCTTCCTTGTAAAGCTTTAATACTTCATCCTGTCCCCACTTATATACGTCGGCAGTCATTCCTTTACCCAGCAGCTCTCTCTTTTCCATAATCATCTTCCTCCCCAAACGATTATTAGACTGCTTCATTGTCCTGGGCTATCCGGTGCCGCAAAACTCGGAAAACTGCCTGAGTCGCTGGTAAATTTCGGGAGCTTCCTTTTCAATATTAATTGGTTCAATCCTGTCGTTTGTCCAAGCGTGAACTGTCTTTCCCGTAGCAAGAAGCCTCCCTTTTTTCTTTTCAAGCACTTCATATTCAAACATTAACTTGACACTGGACAGATGAGATATTCTTGTAATGACTGTTAGCTCATCACCAGGCCTTGCAGGACTTTTAAATCTGCATTCCATTTGGGTAAGCGGAAGGTGAAAGCCCCTGCCGCCAATTTGAGAATTGGAAGCTCCCGCCTTCCTTAAATAATCCCTTCTACCTTTTTCGAACCAAAGCGGATAGATCGAATGGTGGACAATGCCCATTCCGTCAATTTCGGTATATTTAACATGGACAATTGTTTCTATTACCATTACCTTATTCATCCTCGCCTTTGTGGGATTTACCTGTTTTTGCGTACTTTTCTGCGCACTCTGCACATTCTTCAAGATAATTGGTAAAGCTTGTATAAGTGAGTTTGAACAAATCCTTAAAGAATTCCGGATTTGGCCTTGGAACCTCAATTGAGACTTCACCGAATTTGAT
>NZ_CEVWNY010000129.1:0-7571 GCF_982384815.1 Desulfitobacterium sp.
TACACTATGGTAGGAGCCATCTAGGAGTGTGGCTTTGAATCCGGTTACAGGATAGCCGGCCAAAACCCCTTCAGACATGGCTTCACGGATACCTTTTTCCACTGCCGGGAAATACTGTTTAGGGACAGCCCCGCCAAAAACTTGCTCCGCAAACTCAAAGTCACCTTCGGCAATCGGTTCGAGATTAAGCCATACATGCCCATATTGACCGTGTCCGCCACTTTGTTTTTTATGCTTTCCTTCAACTTTTACGGGGGATTTGATAGTCTCCCGATAGGGAACCCGGGGAACCTTCATTTCTACACCCACACCAAATTTCCGTTGCAGCTTCTCCATCAGGATCTCTACATGGGTCTCACCCATACCGTAGAGAATTAACTCTTTAGTCTCAAGATTTTTCTCAACACGCATAGTGGGATCTTCTTCGGCCAACCGGGCCAGAGCATTACCCAGTTTATCTTCATCCCCCTTGCTCTTAGGAGCGATGGCTACAGGCAAACTAGGAATAGGAAAGTCAATCCCTTCCAACTGAACGGGATTATCTTTGCTACAAAGGGTATCCCCTGTGGCCGCCTCTTGAAGTTTAGCCACGACAGCAATATCTCCGGCCGGTACAACTTGAACCGGATCCTGATTTTTTCCCCTTAAAATAAAAGGAGTGCCAATTTTTTCTTCCTTTTCTTTTTGAGCATTATAGACTACACTGTCCGCTTGAATTTTTCCACCATAAACCCGAATAAAACTCATCTTGCCCACATAGGGATCGGCTAAAGTTTTAAAGACTAAGGCACTGCGGTCCTCCCGAACCTGAGGAGCAGGAGCATATTGTACGAAATAATTGAGCAAGTTGGCAATGCCAACATTTTTGACAGCTGAACCGGCCAGAACCGGAACTACTAAATCTTGTTCAAAAGCACTTTTTAAGGCTAAACGAAAATCGTCATCACTTAAAGGCTCGCCATCAAGATATTTTGTCAATATATCATCATCAGCTTCGGCTATCGCCTCTGCTAATATCTCTCGATAGTTTTCTACATCAGAAAGCATTTCTGATGGAATATCCTTCACGGCATATTTGCCACCGGCATTGTTTTCATAAACATAGGCTTTTTGCTCGATTATGTCCACAACACCTTGGAATTGATCTTCATGACCAATCGGAATATTCAAGGGCGCAAAGCGTTGGTTAGGGAAAGCTTCCTGCAGCTGATGCAGGGTCTTCGCAAAATTGGCATTTTCCCGTTCAAGTTTATTAATAAAAATAACGCGGGGCAGCTTCTGTTCTTCCATCAAGTCCAAGATAAGCTCAGCTTGTACCTCAAGACCTGATACACCGCACAGAATAACGACCCCGCTCTCCGCCACTCTCAGGGCAGACTTAACCTCTCCAAAAAAATCAGAATATCCCGGAGTATCAAGGATATTGATTTTATAGCCTTGCCATTCTACGGGAACAAGGCTCGTACTAATTGAAACCTTGTGTTTAATTTCTTCCGGCAAAGAATCCGACATTGTATTTCCTTCCGGCACTTTCCCCATCCGGGTAATCGCACCGGAATTGAAGAGACAAGCTTCCGTCAAAGACGTTTTCCCTGCCCCTCCGTGCCCTACTAGGCAAATGTTGCGTAGATTCATAGTGTCATAGGTCTTCAAGACAAATCAACCTCCCTTAATGTGTATTAGAAAAAGATATACCTTTGACTAATCATGGAGTTTCTACAGTCTGAAGATGACTCGCCATTGATGTCTCGTACACCCCAAAAACAACAGGTTTACGGTCACGAATCACTATTCTGCCCCTAGCCCAGACCTGCTCAATCTTAAGATCATCGGTAAGTGCTACTAAATCCCCATCGTAGCCCACTCGAATCAAGCCTTTTCCCTTAAGTTGAAGAATACGGGCCGGGTTGGAAGTAATAGTTCTCAAGGCAATTTCTAAGGGTATGTTATACCGGAGAATGGCCTCGCGAACATCGCGCCAGAGAACATGAACCGAGCCAATTCCCATCCCGACAAGGACCCCGGCCTCGTTGTATTGAGGCAGGCTGCCATTGCCATCCGAAGTAACGGTCACCCGGTCATTTAATAATCCTTGATCATAAAGAGATTTTAAGACAAATGGAACCTGCAAATGCTTTGCATAATCATCGCAACCTGCTGTTAAATCAATCGTGCCACCTGCTTTAAGAAACTCTACTCCTTGCTCTAAGAGTGCTTCCTTACGATTAATATGAGTTGGCATGAATTGGGTAATGGGAATTTCAGTCTCCTCCAAAATTTGTCTAATGGGGGATAATCCTCTTTTCCCTTCACCTAGATGGATATGAATGATTCCTGCTTTATGTCCCAGCATCCCTCCTACACGAGCCTCAGCAGCAAGGTGCTCCAGCTCTGAAATCTGGGGTTGGGCCGATCGATGATCAGAAATTGCAATCTCACCCGCCCCAATGACTTTATCGATTAAGACTAGGTCTTTACGAAGGTTATCAAAGACCATCCGGTCCGCTTGATAGCCGCCGCTGTAGACATAGCACGTTAATCCTTCCTCTTCGAGAGCCTTAGCTTTCACTAAAAGTTCTTCCATAGAGCGCGAAATAGAATCCGTTCCCAAACATCCTACTACCGTAGTTATCCCCGCCCCGGTAAGCTGGGAAAACTGAACCTCCGGTGTTCTTGAACTCGGGCCCGCTTCTCCTCCGCCTCCGCAGATATGAACATGAGCATCGATAAACCCCGGTACGAGATAATTGCCGAGTAAGTCATAAACCTGACCCTCCGCATAGGGAGGCAAAGTAAGGTCATTACCAATAGCGGCAATCCGGTCCTCTACTATCAAAACATCCTGTTCAACTAATGGTTCCGGTGCGCATATCCTCGCATTCCTAATTAGGCTCCACACGGGCAACCCCTCCTATTGAGAAGTAGATTTCCCAATTTTTCCAAGCCTATTCCCTCAAGTGCCTAAAGAATGAAAATAATAGTTAAATATTTCTCCGTATATAGTAAAAATCCTTTTATAATTTTACGCAAATAAAAAATCCTTAGATATTTCCGATACTCCTTTAGCCCAATCGGAATAACTGTCATTTATTTCCTCGTTATGGCATAAAGTTCAATCAGGATATTGGGGACAGGGGAGTTGGGGATAAATATGGCCAAACGAACTTTCGTGTATGGTGCTGTTATTCTACTGGCTGCAAACTTTTTGAACCGAGTTTTGGGCTTCATCTATCAATATCTAATCATGACTCATATCGGTGGAGAAGCCTTCGGGTTATTCAATATGGTATTTCCTTTGTATATGCTGGCCCTGGTCTTCACTACTGCCGGTATACCCCTGGCTGTCTCCAAAATGATCTCCGAAGCAGTATCTCTGAATAACTACGGCCGTGCCCGCGCCATCTTCCGAACCGCGCTTCTTTTCTTGACTTGTTCCGGTGCAGTGATTGCCCTGATTCTATACTTTACTTCTCCCTTTTTAGCCAAATACCTACTTCCTGACCCCCGTGTTTTTAGACTCTTCCTGATCTGTACTCCCGCAATCTTTGTGGTATCAGTTTCATCTGCCTTCCGTGGTTATTTTCAGGGAATGCAGAATATGCTTCCTACGGCAATCAGTCAGATTTGTGAACAAATAATCAGGGTAACCGTGGGATTTTTTACGGCCTACACCTTATTACCACGAGGAATCGAATGGGCAGCTTCCGGATTAGCTCTGGGAATGCTTGTTGGCGAAATCGTTGGGCTGGCCGTTATAATTCTTCAATACAAATTGCAAAGAAACAAAAGATCTTCTGCCCCTGCCGAATCCTTACAACCCTTACAAACAATGAAAGAACTTTTCCATCTGGCTTCTCCGGTCACAATCGGTCGCCCCTTTTCCACAGGATTGTCTTCTTTAGATGCTATGCTCATTCCTCAGCGTTTACAAGCAGCGGGATATACAGCCCGTGAAGCCACTACCCTTTTTGGCCAATTAGGAGGAGCCACCTTTACCCTCCTTAATTTTCCCAGTGTCTTTACCTTTGCCTTAGCAACTTCTCTGGTGCCGGCAATTTCGGAAGCTGCCGCCAGAAAACAGTTTCAAGTGGTTAAGCTGCGCAGTGCCCAGGCTATTCGCCTGACCATCTTCATCGGTGTGCCCAGTTTGATTATCATCTTTTTCTTCGCCGAACCTTTTAGCGCCTTCTTTAAAAGCGAAAATACCAGCAGCGTCTTGCGCATGCTGGCTTTAGGGGGAATATTTTCTTACCTTCAGCAAACCTCTACAGGTATCCTTCAAGGATTGGGCAAGGTACAACTACCGGTGATCAATACCATTATCGCCGCCATAATCAGAGTTCCTGTTCTTTTTATCCTGACGGGGATGCCTCAATGGGGATTAAAAGGAACCGCCCTGGCTTATGTGATTGGTTTTTTTATTTCTGCTACCCTTAATTTAGCTGCAATAATTCGTCATACCGGGATGCCAATTGATCTCCGTGAATTTATTCTCCAACCTCTGATCGGGGGGATCGGTATGATTCTAATTTTTAAGATTGTTCATCCCTTTTTCGCGATCCATCCGCTGGCCTTTCTTCCGGAAATCGCCCTCGGTGGTGTGGCGTACTTAGTGATTCTATTTTTAAATGGGGGAGTTAATCGAGAAGATATCAATAGAATTCCTTGGATCGGCAGATTTCTACCACGTTAAACAAGCTACGGATTGGCTTAATGCCCCTTTTTAATCAAACCAGCGTTTAATTTTCTCACCATACTGCCAATAGGTAAAAAGGGTGGTAATTCCCAGGAAAATAATCAGGATAATCTTATAGATAAAAAACACTTTAATCACTGTTAAAAAAGCCAATAGTAAGGCAAACGCTGCCGGTAAGACTAAGATTTTTGTCCAGCTTTTGTCCCTTTGTTTAAGTTTTTTCGGGGAGGAAAAAACAAATAGGAACAAAAAGAAATAAAACAAAAAGGTCCCAATAATCAACTTAGTTTCCTCCCTTAACAGTTAAATAAAAATTCTCCAGAATTTATTCGCTATATTTAGTGTCAACTCTGCTAAAAATAGAATTGTCCCGAATAAACAGATGAAAAGGAGATGGATATTATGGGTCGTAGAAACAACCGCTCCGCCGGCTTATTGCCCAAGTCTGTTTTGGACGAATTCAAAATGGAAGTTGCCTCCGAATTAGGCTTAACCGACAAAATCCAAAGTCAGGGTTGGGCTAACATGACTTCCCGGGAATGCGGCCATGTCGGTGGACGGATTGGCGGGAGCATGGTAAAAGCAATGATTCGAAGAGCCGAAGAGGGCTTACGTAACGGAAATCTCTAATCCACGGAAAAAGGAGTACAGCCGGTCTGTACTCCTATTTATTTGCCATGCCTAAGAAAAATTGTTCACGCATCTCCGGAATTTTGGCATAATCAGTTAAATCACTATGCATAGGGGTAAGGGAAACATATCCTTCATGAATGGCATAGAGGTCCGTATCCTCATCTTGTTCGGGAGATATGGTGCCTGCTTGCCAATAATATTCTCTTCCATGGGGTGCTCGACGCAGTTCAAAAACATTTTCATATACCGCTTTACCTAATTTAGTAATCCGTATTCCCTTCCACTCCTCCGCCGGCAAAGGCGGTATATTAATATTAATTAAGCCCTGATTAATCGTAGCTTCTTTTAAAAATTTGGCTATAAACCTGGCTGCCGGTTCATAATCCGTCATGGAAAATGACGCTAAGGAAACAGCAAAAGCCGGAATCCCTAAGAGTACCCCTTCCATCGCTGCGGACACAGTTCCTGAGTAAAAAATATCCGTCCCTAAGTTCGGACCGTTGTTGATCCCGGAAATAACCAGGTCAGGTTTTGCGATAATCTTTCCCTGAACAGCAATTTTTACACAATCAGCAGGTTTTCCGCTTATAGCATAACCAATCCCCTGACCCAAAGGATGCTTGGTGAGAAACAAAGGTTCAAAGAGAGTTATTGAGTGCCCCGTAGCAGATCGTTGACTTTCCGGGGCCACAATCGATAATTGATACCCTTCCCCAGCCAATACATTATATAAAGTTTGAATTCCTGGTGCAAAATAGCCGTCGTCATTAGTTAATAAAATATGCATTGAAACACTCCAATTACTCTACTTCGTAAACGGAAATCGTCATAATCTCCTCTTTTTTGGTTAAGCCAAACATCAAGTTATGCTGTTTAAGATTCTTATTAAGAAAATCAACTACTTTATACATTTCCGAATTAACCTTAACCTTCTGAGTACCTATGAGTTCTATCTTTCCCGTTTTTTGCTCCATGTTATTCTCGTCCTTCATAATCTATAAGAGTTATTTCTATTCAAAGTAGATGCTTATTTAATCAAAGCAAAACCTTCCGATCGGGTTATCTCATTGGTTTTAAATATTCCCCGCACAGCGGAAGTCAGGGTCTTAGATCCTGCTTTTTTAACCCCTCGCATGGTCATACACATATGTTCTGCTTCAATTACAACCAGAACTCCCCTGGCATCGAGCATATTCATAATGGAATCCGCAATCTGTCCGGTTAAACGCTCTTGAAGCTGGGGACGTTTCGCAAACCCTTCCACTACTCGGGCAATCTTCGAAAGACCTGTTACTTTTCCTTTGCGAGGAATATAAGCGACATGAGCTTTACCATAGAAAGGTACAAGATGGTGTTCACACATCGAATACACCGGAATGTCTTTGACAATGATCATTTCTTCATGATCTTCTGTAAACTGAACTTTTAAATGTCGGCTGGGGTCCTCATGGAGACCCGCAAAAACTTCTTGATACATCCGGGCAACACGCTTTGGCGTATCTAATAATCCTTCCCGTTTTGGATCCTCGCCAATTGCTTCCAAAATCATTGTTACAGCTTCCTCAATTTTCTCTAGGTCAAAAGCCAAATTCCCCACTACTCCTCCCACAAGGACATTTCTGAATTATCTTTATTCTTCCTATTACTTTTCTACAATTATACCAGATGTTCTACATTCTTCCTAACAGATAATAGCAAAAAAACAGAAAAAAGAAAATAAGGCAGAGACGCCTTAAATTCTTAAAATCTTCTGTTTTTAATTTAATACGGTAAAATCAGGCCAATTTTAATGACTTATTAAAGCAATCGATTGCCAACTCATAATCCGCAAGGTGGTCATAAATATTCCCCAGCAAAGCCCAACCTTCGGAATGCTCCGGGTCTATCTTCAATAATTTAGTGACCGTCTCTATTCCCGCATCCCAATTACCTTTTTGGGCATGGCAAACCGCCAAATTATAGAGTATTACCGGGTTAGATTTCGCTAAACTCAACGCTTCCTGATAATACTCCGTTGCTTTTCTGGTTCTTCCTAAATGAACCAGGGTATAAGCCATGTTATTTAATAAAACAGGATCATTTTGACATAGGCTAAAGGCCCGTTCCTGGAGCTTAAGTGCTTCAAGGGATTGTCCGAGATTCTGATATACAGCCGCCAAATTGCATAGGGAGTCATAATGACTGGGATCATATTTTATGACCTGACGATATAAGCGAATGCCTTTTTTATATTCATTATTTT
>NZ_CEVWNY010000130.1:0-7557 GCF_982384815.1 Desulfitobacterium sp.
CTTAACGGAGCCTATGGCCGGTTCCGATGCTTCCGGAACCAGGACCACGGCAGTAAAGGATGGCGATAGTTATATTCTTAACGGCTCCAAGGTCTTTATCACTAATGCCTATGAGGCGGATACCTACGTGGTGACGGCCCAAATGGATAAAAGCAAAGGAAACAAAGGAATCGCCGCCTTTATCTTAGAGAAGGGGATGCCGGGCTTTACTTTCGGCAAGAAAGAAAAGAAGATGGGCATTCGCTCCTCAGCCACTTACGAATTAGTCTTTGACAATGTTCGGGTTCCTGCTGAAAATCTCTTAGGTCAAGAAGGTCAAGGCTTTAAGATTGCCATGGTAACCTTGGACTTTGGCCGCATCGGCATTGCCTCTCAAGCTTTAGGCATCGCCCAAGGTGCTTACGAGCAAGCCAAAAATTACGCCAAGGAAAGAGTTCAATTCGGTCAACCTATTGCTCAATTCCAAGCAAATCAGTTTAAGTTAGCGGATATGGCAACCCAAATCGAAGCCGCCCGGCTATTGGTTTATCAGGCAGCTTATCTTGCCACTCAACATAAACCGGTTTCCAAAGCCTCGGCCATGGCTAAACTTCACGCTTCTGAAACAGCTATGTGGGTTACCACTCAGGCGGTACAAATGCATGGAGGTTATGGATATACCCGTGAATATCCTGTAGAACGGATGATGAGGGATGCTAAGATTACTGAGATCTATGAAGGAACCAGTGAAGTACAAAGAATCGTTATCGGCAGTCATATTTTAAAGGAATAGCAACCGTAACCCGGGTGGTTTAAGGAACGATGTAATACCATGGAAATCCAAGAGGGGGGTACTTTATGAACATAGTCGTATGTGTGAAGCAAACTGTAGATACGGAAGCCAAAATCGTCTTAAATAGCGCAGGAAAAGTTGACACCAATGGCGTCACCTTGGTCATTAACCCCTTGGACGAATACGCCATCGAGGAGGCGTTACGGATCAAGGAAAAATTCGGCGGTGAAGTAACCGTTGTTACCTTGGGGGGGGATCAAGCTACTGCGGCAATTCGCAGTGCCTTAGCCATGGGTGCCGATAAAGCGATTCACATCAATGACCCGGCCCTAGGTGAAGTAGATGAAGGTATGACTGCCGCAATTCTTGCCCAGGCAGTACAAACCCTGCCCTACGACATGATCCTGGCGGGAGTAATGGATACAGATATTGGTTCGGCACAGGTGGCAGTGCGTATGGCGGAAAAAATGGGACTACCTTCCATTAGCAGTGTTACCAAATTAGATATTAACGGTAGTCAGGCAACGGCCCAGCGGGTCATCGATGGGGGGCTTGCTACTATGGAGGTCACACTCCCGGCTGTCATCACCGTAGTGCAAGGAATTAACGAAGTCCGGTATCCATCGGTAGCCGGAATCATGAAAGCCAAAAAGAAACCATTAACTGTTCTTAAACTGAGCGATTTGGGACTCAATGCTTCTGACCTGGCTGCTCAGGCAAAGGTCACGAAATTTACTTTGCCCATCCCAAGACAAGGGGGTAGAAAACTTCCCGGGGAAGCTGCAGAAGCGACCCGTGAGCTGGCACGCATCCTGCGTGAGGAAGCAAAAGTACTCTAATCTGAAGATGAACAAAGTAAAGGAGCGAGTAATATGCCAAAAGGAATATGGATATTTGTCGAACAAGCAGAAGGAAAAATTCGCAAAATATCCTTTGAAATCTTAAGCCAAGGACGCAAGATTGCCGACCAAATCGGAGAACCTTTAGTAGCTGTCATCGCCGGTGAAGGGATTGCCGGATTTGCTAAGGAAGCAGCTGCCTATGGTGCTGACCAAGTCTACTTGCTGGATTCACCTCAATTAGCTCAGTATACCACCGGGGCTTATACTTCTGCCCTAGCCAAACTGCTTCAGGAAAAAGAGCCACAAGCTTTCATATTGGGCCATACGGCAGTGGGTAAAGACTTGGCACCCCGCTTGGCTCAGCGTTTAGGAGTAGGCCTTGCCTCGGATGTTATAGACATTGAAGTAGATCCGGAGAAATTTCTCCTTTACAAACGGCCTGTCTATACGGGTAGTGCCTTTGCCTATGCAGAAATTGTTAGCCGCCCCAGTCTGGCTACAGTGCGAGCTAAGTCTTTCGCGGCATCCCAGCCGGACCCGGCCCGACAAGCCGAAGTTGTTGAAGTAACGGTGGACATCGATCCTGCAGATCTAAAGGTCATTGTAAAGGATATAGCTCTTTTAGTCACCAGCCGACCGGCACTTACCGAAGCAGACATTATCATCTCCGGTGGTCGGGGAATGAAAAGCAAAGAAAACTTTGCCATTCTTGAGGAACTTGCCGATGTTGTAGGGGCGGCGGTAGGGGCATCCAGGGCAGCAGTAGATTCAGGATGGATCGATAACCAATTTCAGGTTGGACAAACCGGTAGCATGGTGGCACCGACCCTGTATATTGCCTGTGGCATCAGTGGTGCTATCCAACATATAGCCGGCATGGGTGCCTCCAAATACATTATTGCCATCAATAAAGACCCGGATGCACCCATTTTCAACGTTGCCGACTACGGCATAGTGGGGGATCTGTTTGAAGTCGTCCCCCTCCTTACGGAAGAGTTCAAGAAATTGGTTAATGAATAAGGCCAGGGGAATTCACCCAATTAATGCTTATGTGTAAGCGGGAGTTCACCACTGGAAACAGGGAGCAAAAATTTAATCGAAGGGGTACTGTTACAAGGCAGTACCCCGGATCATAAGAATATTGAAATGAATAAAGAATGAATAAAGGATAAAGGGCTTCTTTTTGGATTTAGATATGGGGTTGGGATTAGGGAAGGGGGAATGTGGATATGGCGACACGCCAGCTTTATTGGAATATCGAAAATCACTGGTTGATCTACCCTATGTTAATCATAGCTGTCGGTTTTTTCTGTTATGGTTTTTATCAACGCTATAAGCTGTGGCGTTTAGGTCAAGCAGAGAATCGTTGGCAAAATATCGGGAGAAGAATTGGCGATGTCCTGGTTTATGGATTAGGTCATAAAAGGATCTTAAAAGAGGGATTTCCCGGAATAATGCATTTGTTTATGTTCTGGGGTTTTGCGTTACTATTTTTTGCCACGGCAATTGTGGCTCTGCAGGCAGATTTTGGGGTAAATATCTTTAAGGGTGGCCTTTATATCTTTATCAAGATCACTGCCAATATTTTTGGGCTGCTTGCTATAATTGGCGTACTCATGGCAATTTGGCGGCGGTATGTTAGACGCCCGGATCGTCTCGATAATAAAAAGGATGACGGCATTGTTTTGGCCCTGATCCTGACCATTCTGGTGACCGGATTTGTTATCCAAGCTGTGCGGATGGCGGCTATTGATGATCCTTGGAGTGTTTATGCCTTTGTTGGCTATGGGATAGCACCGCTTTTTCGGGGCTTGAGCCTGGCAACCTTGGAAGGAATTCATGTTTTTCTTTGGTGGTTCCATTTCATCTTGGTGATGGTGTTTTTCGGGTATTTTCCCTACTCCAAGCTTTCCCATATTCTTCTTGCTCCCGCTAATCAATTCTTGCGTAAGCATGGACCCATCGGGATTCCGGAAAAAATCGACTTTGAAGATGAGAACTTGGAGACCTATGGCAAAAGTAAGCTTGGGGAGTTCAGTTGGAAGACTCTTTTTAATACAGATGCTTGTTTACGCTGCGGTAGATGTCAAGATAATTGTCCGGCTTACTTAAGTGGTAAGCACCTTAATCCTAAACAGGTTATTCAAGATATGGGTGCCTATCTGGAAGAGACCGGTAAGGCCCTGAAAGAGTATCAAAAAGTCAAGCCGACCCTTGCGGGTGCTACAGAGGGTGCAGAGGAAGTTGCAGCCGTTGCGGAAGTCCCGGGCGAAGAGGAATTGGGTTTGCGTAATCTCATCGGGGATGTAATACCTGAGGATGATCTCTGGTCTTGTACCACCTGTCGCTCCTGTGAACAACAATGTCCTATCTTTATTGAGCATGTAGATAAAACCATCGATATGCGTCGTAATCTTGTGCTAATGGAAAGCCGTTTCCCCTCGGAAGCTCAGCTTGCTTTTAGAAATATGGAGAATAACGGAAACCCCTGGGGGATTGGCTGGAGTACCCGTGCAGATTTCCTAACCGGTTTAGGAGTGAAAACCCTTGAGGAAAATCCCGAAGCGGAAATACTCTATTGGCCCGGTTGCTCAGGTGCCTTTGATGCTCGTAATCAAAAAGTAGCTGCAGCCTTTGTAAAACTTCTTCAGAACGCTGATGTAGACTTTGCAATCGTAGGCAATGAAGAAAAATGCTGTGGAGATTCCGCACGTCGTTTAGGAAACGAATATCTTTTCTATTCACTTGTCACGGAGAATATTGAAGTTCTTAACGCTTATGGTGTTAAAAAGATCGTTACTCAATGCCCCCACTGTTTTAATGTCTTAAAACAGGATTATCCGGAATTCGGCGGTCAATATGAAGTAATCCACCATACTCAGTACTTAAATGAATTAATTAAAGCGGGCCGTCTGAAAATTACTAAGGAAGCGGGGCAAACCGCCACCTATCATGACTCTTGTTATCTGGGACGTTATCATGAAATCTACCAAGAGCCTCGTGAACTCCTTAAGGCGGCTGGGTATACAGTGCTGGAAATGCCCCGTCATCATGAAAAGAGCTTTTGTTGCGGAGCCGGTGGTGGACGGATGTGGTTAGAGGAGCATGAGGGTGAACGCATTAATGAAATGCGGACAGGGGAAGCAATGGGCACGGGTGCGGATATTATCAGCACGGGTTGTCCCTTCTGTCTGACTATGATCAATGATGGGATAGCCGCCCGGGATGCAGTGGATAAAGTAAAGGTAGCGGATATTGCCGAGGTTCTCGTTAATCGAATCTCATAGAAAGAATGAATAGTGGTTTCGAGTTTATTGCGAAAATTAAGTAAATAGAAAGTTTTAGCCTGTGATTTTACATCTGACATTCAGGTATTTTGCTTGAACCGAGTTCAATCAAATATAGAGGAAGTTTGGAAATCCAACTTCCATGCAGAGATTAAGATTGAGAGGGGAAAGCATATGTCAAATAATCAAGGAGGATGGGCGAACCCTGCGCCTGCAGGTCTGGTTGCCCTAGGGGTTGCTTGTTTTGTCTTTTTTGCTCTGTTGAGCGGTAAGGTTACTGCAGGGGCAATGCCCTTAATGGGATGTTGGCTAATCGGCGGTTTTGTGGTACAAGTCATCGTTGGCGCTATTGAGTTAAAGGAAGGTCAGATTGTCGGCGGAAACGTGTTTCTCTATTTTTCGGCATTCTTTATGCTCGTGGGCGGATTAGAGTTTTTCATTAAGTATTTCGCTGCGGTCCAACAATGGTCTATACCTATTGATACGCATGTTGATGGTTGGGCCTGGTTGGTACTTGCCTTCTGCCTGGTAATGTGGACTCCCGCTTACTTTAAGGGAACCAGCTTATTAGCCCTTATTGTTATTTTGATTGATATCGCTGTCGTACAAGTAGCCTTTCTAGATCTAGGAGTACTCAGCCCAGCCTTTAAGCCCTTTGCCGGATATGCTCTTCTCTTTGCCGGGATCGTCGCAATGTATCTTTCTGCTGCCCTTATCTTAAATTCCGCATATGGCAAAACCATTTTCCCGATAACTAAGCCATGGATAGTGGAGAAACCGGCTAACATTCAATCGAAAACCTTAAACAAATAAACTAAGCTATTAAGGCAAAATACCCGGACAGTGCTTGTCTATGTCAGATGTAAAAAATCACAGGCTAAAGTATTGGAAAAAAGAGGGGTTTAGATATGGACATTTTCGAACAATACCAAAAAAAGCTTACAACACCCGAAAAGGCTGTTAGGGTGGTTAAATCAGGAGACTGGGTGGATTATGGATCATTTACCGGCCAGCCTATCGCTTTAGATAAAGCTTTGGCAGCTCGTAAAGATGAACTTGAGGATGTAAAGATTCGGGCAGTCACCGCAGCAAGAATGCCCGAGGTAGTTAGGGTAGACCCGGAAGCCAAGCATTTCATCTATAACAATTGGCATTTTAGCGGTATTGATAGGAAGCTTCATGATCAAGGGGCCTGTTGGTATATTCCTATGCTTTTTAATGAACTTCCCAGCTATTATCGCCGGTTTCTTGATGTGGATGTAGCGATTCTCCCGGTTACTCCCATGGATGAAAAAGGATATTTTAATTTCGGTCCCCAAGTTTCCCATACTAAAGCTATCTGCGAAAAAGCCAAAATAATTATTCTTGAGGTCAATCCTAATATACCCCGCTGCCTAGGCGGACAAGAAGAGAGCATTCATATTTCCGAAGTGGATTTTGTTGTCGAAGCAGAATGGCGGATGCCTCAGGTTGCCCCGGTACCTCCTTCGGAGAACGATGCCAGAATCGCCGGGTTTATTGTACCGGAAATTGTTGACGGAAGTTGTATTCAGCTTGGCATTGGTGGCATGCCCAATGTCATGGGCAAGATTATCGCTCAATCTGATCTTAAGGATTTAGGGATTCATACAGAAATGATGACCGAATCTGTTGTGGAAATGGTGGAAGCAGGTCGGGTAACCGGTGCTCGCAAGCAAATTGATGCTTTTAAGGTGGTCTACACTTTTTCGATGGGAACCCAGAAAACCTATGATTTTCTTCATAATAACCCCGGATGTGCAATTTACCCGGTAAACTACGTCAATAATCCTTTTGTGATCGCTCAACTGGATAATTTTATCGCAATTAATAATTGCGTTGAAATTGATCTATTTGGCCAAGTATGTTCAGAATCTTCTGGAATCCGTAATATTAGCGGTACAGGCGGACAAGTAGACTTTACTTTAGGCGCCTATCATTCCAAAGGTGGTAAATCATTTATTTGCTTGGAATCCACTTACCAGAAAAAGAATGGGGAAATTTTCTCACGAATTAAACCAACCTTAACCCAAGGAGCTATTGTTACGACTCATCGTGCTATGGTGAATTATGTGGTTACTGAATACGGCATCGTCAATCTAAAAGGTAAGTCTACTTGGGAACGGGCCGAAGCTCTTATTTCCATTGCTCATCCAGATTTCCGCGATGATTTGATTAAGGAAGCAGAAGCAATGGGAATTTGGAAAAGATCTCATAAGCTTGCTCTATAGGATAGCTTAGTAAATGATCGATTTATTTCTTTAAGGAGGAGAGTCATGAGAGAAGTTGTTATTGTTAGCGCTGTTCGCACCCCCGTCGGATCTTTTGGCGGGACATTAGAACAGTTTACGGGAGCAGAACTGGGAGCAATTGTTATTAAAGAGGCAGTAAAAAGGGCCGGTATTCAACCGGAGCAAGTCCAAGAAGTTATTATGGGAAATGTCCTGACTGCCGCAGCAGGTCAGAATCCTGCCCGCCAGGCAGCCATAAAAGCGGGAATTCCCCAAGAAGTACCGGCTTGGACTGTGAATAAAGTCTGCGGTTCGGGCCTTAAATCCGTAATCTGTGCCGCTCAGGCTATTCTGGCCGGAGATGCGGATATCATTGTGGCCGGTGGTATGGAATGTATGTCTTCTTC
>NZ_CEVWNY010000131.1:0-7517 GCF_982384815.1 Desulfitobacterium sp.
CTCCGACTTCGGAGGGATTATTCCCTTTATATCTTACTACCGTTCTATACTCGTCCCTGCCTTCATGGCCAAGCACCCCCCGGCTATCTCTATGAAATTGGCTTATAAAATTATATACCGTTTGGGCTTCCCAATATTGACCTTCCCCGCGGAAAATCAAGGTTTTCCCTCTATTTAAATTTGTAAAAACCAGTTCCTTAATCGCCTTAGAACGGCTGGGGATGGGAGAATTTTGATATTCCTCAGGGCTCATATTTTCCACATCTTCTATATAAGGACAGTAAACGATAAACATATTTTTCGCTATATGGGTCTGAAAAAAGAAGCTATAGGGCCGGAAACTGTCCATCAATACACTGTTAAACCTTGAATACGTATCGCCCTCTCGGCGGCGTTCTCCTTGGGAGGCGAAGGGGTAAATAAAAACCAAATCCTTAGTATTTTGGATTCGATAAATCTCCGGTTCAATGCCAAACAGCACCGTATTCTCAAAGCCCGCCCCTCCATTGACCGGTTCGAGTCTTAACCCCTTTTGAGCAAAAGCCTGGGTTACCTGCTTTATGGTCAAGGGGCGATAGGCCAGCTCCTCCTTGGTCATCCCGGTGGAAGATCCAATGGAAATAACGATCAATAAGAACGCTATCGTAATGGCAAGTACCGATTTAACCTTAGGCATATTACCACTCCTTTGCTATGCATACCCCCATTAATAAAAAGGAATTAACCCTATCAAATAGAGGCTAATTCCCAATTCTACTCCTAGATACCAAAATCCTTTAATTCAATTCATTATTGGCAGTGGCTTTTCGCTAGGTTCTTGCTTGCCACCAATTTTTAAGGTAAGCATAAACCGGAGGAATTGCCGAAATACCGATGATGGCGAAAATCACCAAGGTAAAGTTGTCGCGCACAAAGGGCAAATTACCAAAGAAATACCCAGCGCAAAGAGCCACAGTAACCCAAAGAAGTGCACCAATAAAATTGTAGGTTAGAAAACGCAAATAGGTCATTGTGCCCACTCCCGCTACAAAAGGAGCAAAAGTACGGATAATCGGAATAAAGCGGGCAATGATAATGGTCTTACCGCCATGCTTTTCATAGAACTTTTGCGTCTTCAGGAGGTTTTCCCGATTAAGAAAACGCATTTCTTTCGAGAATACTTTGGGGCCAATGTAATGGCCTATCTCATAATTAATGGTATCCCCGAGAACCGCAGCGGCTAAAAGCAAAGGAAACAAGATCTTAACATCTAAGGCACCACTAGCGGCAAAAGTTCCGGCGACAAAAATCAGTGAATCTCCCGGTAGAAATGGAGTCACTACGAAACCCGTCTCCGCAAAAATGACAAAAAACAAAAAGAGATAAGTCCATAAACCGTAATCTCTGATGATCACACCAAGATACTTGTCCAAATGGATAAATATGTCTAAAACAGTCTGCATTAATTCCAAAACTCCCCCCACAACACTAGTCCCTTATTTATAACTATCAATTGCCCCGGAACCATCATATCGCCTGGATAGAAAGAAATCAAATCAACCAAGGTAATTTTAAGAAAAGATTAATATAAAGAAAAAACCGCCGATTTAAGGCGGTTCAGCGGTACAGGGCTTACCCCTGTCTATATAAAAAGGTAGGAGAAGAATGTCGTTAATCAAAGCATAGCATAATGTAGTAAATTACGGGTGAAGAAACTGTAAAATTAATGTTAACATTGTGTGAATTGGGAGATGCTAGTCCTCTTGGAATAAAGCTGTAGAGAGGTATCTTTCGCCGGTGTCAGGAAGAAGAACCACGATTGTTTTTCCCTTGTTTTCGGCTCTCTTGGCAAGCTGGACAGCGGCATGGACTGCTGCACCGGACGAAATTCCAACAAGCAAGCCTTCTGTTTTTGAAAGTTTTCTGGAGGCATCAAAGGCTTCCTCATTTTTAACTTGAATAACTTCATCGATTATTTCAGAGTTAAATACTCCCGGGATGAATCCGGCACCAATTCCTTGGATCTTATGAGGACCAGGATTTCCGCCGGAAAGAACAGGGGAATCAGTCGGTTCGACTGCTATGATTTTTACCTCCGGCTTCTTCTTTTTAAGGGCCTCACCCACGCCGGTAACAGTTCCCCCTGTGCCTACTCCGGCAACAAAGATGTCTACCTCTCCGTCGGTATCCCGCCAGATTTCTTCAGCAGTGGTTTGTCTATGCATTTCCGGATTCGCGGGGTTATTAAACTGTTGGGGAATAAAGGATTTCTTATATTCAGCAGCTAATTCTTCAGCTTTTTGAATGGCACCTTTCATTCCGGCAGGTCCAGGGGTTAACACTAGTTCCGCACCCAGAGCTTTGAGAAGATTTCTTCTTTCCACACTCATGGTTTCCGGCATGGTAAGAATCAAACGATAGCCGCGGGCAGCAGCTACAAAGGCTAAAGCAATTCCGGTATTGCCGCTGGTTGGTTCAATAATTATTGTATCCCTGTTGATCAAGCCTTTTTCTTCGGCATCCTTAATCATGGCATAGCCGATTCTGTCCTTAACACTGGAAAGTGGGTTAAAGTACTCCAGCTTTGCGACAACTTTTGCCTCTAACCCATTTGCTTTATTGTAGTTAGACAGTTCCAATAAAGGGGTATTACCGATTAGGTCTGTTAAACTTTTAGCGATTTTAGCCATTTAATTATCCTCCTTAATATCGGATTTAGCTGCATTGTTTTTAAGTTTCCAAGCAAACGCTTCACTCTATCCTAGTATTCTTATAGGTTTTGTTGTTTTTATTCTATTACGAGCCCGCTTGACTGTCAATAATAAATTGATTTAATTCAACAAGAAAGACATCGGCAGCCTTTGTAAAATAGGTTTCAGGACTTCTGGCAATAAAAAAATCACGAGTCAGACGGGGCAGCTTTTCTTCGAGAGGAATCAACTCTAATTCTCTTGCCTTCAACTCTTTTTGGATGATTAATTTAGATACTAAAGCAATCCCCAATCCACTGATGACAGCAGCCTTCACCCCTGTGTTGCTGCTGAACACATAGGAACGCCGCTTTTGAATCTTTAGCGTCTGAATAAAACGATCACTAAACTCCCGCGTTCCCGAGCCTGATTCACGCAGAATCCAAACATGATCTTTTAAATCCTTAACTGTAGCATTCTTAATTTTCGATAAAGGATGCCCCGGCGGAGCGATTAACACCATTTCATCTTCCATGAAAGGCTCAAGAATAAAATCCTTGCCATTTATCTTCCCCTCAACTAAGGCAATGTCTAAGCGATTCTGGCGAAGATCTTGGACAATTTCCTCCGTATTGCCAATGGTCACCGAAATATTTAGATATGGATACATTGCAGCCATTAGGCTAACCAGTTCCGGTAGGATATATTCTCCAATGGTGAAGCTTGCTCCGATGCGTAAATTACCTGCAACAATACTCTGAATTTGATTAATCTTATCTTTTGCTTCTTGATATTGGTTGATGATTCTACCGGCCTGCTCATAGAGGACTTCTCCTGCCGGTGTCAATTCGACATGCTTTGATGAACGATAAATTAGCTTTGTCCCAAACTCGTTCTCTAGATTACGAATGTGAGAGCTGACCGCCGGCTGGGAGAGGAACAGATCCTCTGCGGCCTTGGAAAAACTTTTTTCTTCAGCTACCTTTTTAAATATCATAAGCGGTTCAATAATCACAGAAACCCTCCCGGTTCAGTTATAGGTTTTTCTTATACTATGTATAAAGAATAGCGATTGCATTGAGATCCTTGCCAGGGGTAAAGTAAGAGTACCTTTTCATTCATTATTTTCTTTAGTCAGGAGGATATTTGTCAATTATGAATTTCACAAAAAAAGCACATCCTTTTACTGCGGTTGAAACAAATACTTTACCCTTTATTTCCGGACTTCTCTTTACAACAGGTATAGGTGCATTGGCTGTAGGGCTAAGCTACCTGCCCGGCATCAACAAGATCGGTGCTATGCTCAGCGCAATTTTTATTGCAGTTATCTATCGCAATATCTGGGGTTATCCGGAAATTTGTCGTTCCGGCATTCAGTTTACAGCGCAAAAAATCCTGCGTTTTGCCATTATTCTTTATGGGTTCCGCTTGAATATCCAACTCATCTTTCAACAAGGTCCCTCTTTGTTGCTTCAAGGCAGCCTCACTGTTGGCATTGCTATCGTTACAACTCTTTTGGTATCCAAGTGGATTAAGGGAGAGAAACATCTATCACTTCTTTTGGGAATTGGGACCGGAATCTGCGGAGCCGCCGCCATCGCTGCAGTCGCTCCAATCATTAAGGCTAACGATGAAGATACCGCCATTAGTGTGGGTATTATCGCCTTAATAGGTACGATTTTCACCCTAGCGTACACCTTAATTTACCCATATCTCGGCCTTACACCTGTTCAATACGGGACCTGGAGCGGAATAAGCTTGCATGAAATCGCCCATGCCGCCGCGGCTGCCGGACCAGTAGGTTCCGACGCATTAGCCTCAGCCTTACTCGCCAAATTAGGAAGGGTTTTCCTCCTGATCCCCGTGAGTTTTATACTTCTTTGGTGGGTACGTCGTCATCCCGGCGAACATAAAGACACAACCAAAATGGCCTCTTTTCCTTGGTTTTTGCTGGGATTTATCCTTACAAGTCTCATCGGGACATACTTTTCCATTCCAACTGACGTGTTGGACATTATTAATACCTTCTCTTCCTTTTTGCTAACCGCAGCCATGGTGGGATTAGGGTTGAATGTTCACTTGGCAAGCCTGCGTTCTCGTGCACTCCGCCCTCTAGCGGCTATGTTAATCGCTTCAGTCTTAGTTTCTATCGTGTCTTACTTTATCCTTATTCTTTAAAAGCTACTCCCCTTTACAAGCCCTATGTAAAAAATAAGAAGGTGCTGCCACAGACAACAATATGCATCGCAGGAAACCTTATGCGCCGTGAAATTACGTTCTGATTAGCCAAGCAAAAATGCAGGGAACGACATGGATCGTTCCCTACAATTATTTCACGGAATTTTGCAACTGATGTTTTAGCCCACCGCTTTCCTAAGAGCCTGGTCCAGATCATCAATAAGGTCATCCGCATCCTCAATTCCGATGGAGAGTCTGACCATATCCGGGGTAACACCGGCAGCAATCAGATCCTTTTCGCCCAATTGGGCATGAGTAGTACTTGCCGGATGGATGACCAGCGATTTAGCATCCGCTACATTTGCCAACAAGGAGAAAATCTCCAAACTATCAATAAACTTCTTCCCTGCTTCCACTCCACCTTTGATGCCAAAGGTGAAGATGGAACCCGTACCCTTGGGAAAATATTTTTGAGCTAGTTCGTAATATTTATTACCTTTAAGGCCGGGATAATTAACCCAGGAAACATAGGGATGGTTATTGAGAAATTCAACGATTCTCTGTGTATTGGCCACATGCTTTTCAACACGTAGAGAAAGCGTCTCCAGCCCTTGAATGAACATAAAGGAGTTAAAAGGGCTTAAGGCCGCACCGGTATCCCGCAAGAGCTGAACCCTGGCTTTCGTAATATAGGCCGCCGGGCCTAAGGCTTCCGCATATCTTAACCCATGATAGCTCTCATCCGGCTCCGTGAGTCCAGGGAATCTACCGCTGCCCGCCCAGTCGAATTTACCCGAATCCACAATGACACCGCCGATGGAGGTGCCGTGCCCGCCAATGAATTTAGTCGCTGAATGGACCACAATATCCGCTCCCCATTCAATAGGACGAATCAGATAAGGTGTGCCGAAGGTATTATCTACAATCAATGGCACCCCATTTTCATGGGCAATTTTAGCAACTGCTTCGATATCCACAAGATTGATACCCGGGTTACCAATGGTCTCTATATAAAGTGCTTTAGTCTTATCGGTAATGGCTTTCCGAAAGTTCTCAGGATCATCGGGATTAACAAAAACGGTCTTGATCCCTAATTTGGGGAAAGTCGAGGAAAAGAGATTATAAGTCCCTCCGTACAAGGTGCTGGCAGAAACAATTTCATCGCCGGCTTCGGCGATATTTAGCACTGCATAAGTGATAGCTGCTGAACCGGAAGCTACCGCGAGGGCTCCGATTCCACCCTCTAAAGCTGCAATCCTTTGTTCAAAAACATCTGTAGTGGGATTCATAATCCGGGTATAAATATTTCCGGGTTCTTTTAAACTAAATAAGTTCGCGGCGTGTTCCGCATTATTAAAGACATAGGATGAAGTTTGATAAATAGGCACTGCTCTGGAACCGGTAGCTGGGTCAGCGATCTGTCCAGCGTGAACCTGCAAGGTATCAAACTTTAATTTTCGCTCGCTCATAGGTATCGCTCCTTTAACCTTATTCTTCATAGAAGATAACTGAAACAGTGTTTAAATAAGACTCCGTAGTATTTTAATATGTTTACTATGCTTTGAAATAGATTTTAATTTTTTTCCGCTCCTTTGTCAATACAATTAAGCAATGTATTATATATTTCTTAATACCTTCTCATTCTATCATGGAACAGTTTCGCTTGAAAGCCTATATAGAAAACCCTACCCACCTAGTAATTTGTATTCATCAGTGTGCCGCTAGACGGTAAAAATTCTGATAAATGTAAAAAGCCGCCCTCTGTAAATCAGAAAGCGGCTTTACACTTAAATGTAATACATTATGGCACTTTTTCCACTCATGATTTCATATTCTTGAACGAGATCCTCCAAGGTAAGGGAATCGACAAACTCGTTGATCCGTTCCGTCATCTGATCCCAGACCTTAATCTGAATGCACTCCTGAAGGCTGACGGCATCTTGTTGAAATTCTTCATTAGCAACGGATAAATCTCCCTCAAGAATTCTAAGAATCGTTCCCACCTTTATTTCCGAGGCTTTGTCCGCTAAGATATATCCACCCTGAGCACCTTTAACACTTCTAATAATTCCCGCCTTGCGCAAAGCGGAAAAAACCTGCTCTAAATAATTTTCAGAGATACTTTGACGTTCAGCAATATTTGAAAGTGGAACATGCTCGCCTTGGGAGTGAACGGCCAGATCCAGCAATGCCCTTAGCCCATATCTTCCTTTTGTTGATATTTTCATGACTTAACACTCCAAACTAAGAATTCAGATTGGTTTAATAACAATGGTAATATGAATACAAAGCTTTGTCAAATTTTTGCTTAAGGGCTCGCCTCTTTTCAACTCCGTCCGGGCTCTTTCAAACGCTCAAAGCCCAAATACCTGCTCCCTTGAAAGGTTAGCCTTCCTAAGTCTCCCTCGGCCAGCATCCCATATTCACGATGGTCAACATTGAATTCCATCCTGTCCCCGCTCTCCACTTCGAAGGTTATATAATAGCTGGTGCTATGATGATTATGATGCGTTCCATTGCCATGATCGTGGTGATGAGTGGTTACATGGTTTCTTTTAACCACGACTTGGGAGGGCACAGTTAAAACGGGCTGAGAATTATTATAGTTCCAGGTTCGGATTCCTCGGAAAATATTGACCAGGATTAGTCCAAAAACTAAAATGAAACCTA
>NZ_CEVWNY010000132.1:0-7326 GCF_982384815.1 Desulfitobacterium sp.
CTGTGCTTTCCTCAACGGGCAAGCTCTGAACATCTTTAAGTTTTCTCCCGATGGACCGCGACTTACGAGTCGCGGTTTCAATTGTATTGCTGGCTTCTTGCAGTTTCTTTTGAGTTTTTTCAAGGATTTCGGTAAACTTGCCGAACTCCGTTTTTACGGCACTGAGGAGATTCCAGACCTCGCTGGAGCGCTTTTCAATGGCGAGAGTCCTAAAGCCCATTTGCAAGCTGTTGAGCAGGGCAGCGAGGGTGGTGGGGCCGGCAATGACCACCTTATACTCTCTTTGTAGTAGTTCACAGAGGCCGGGACGGCGGATGATTTCCGCATATAGCCCTTCAATCGGGAGGAAAAGGATGCCGAAATCCGTTGTACTAGGTGGGGCTATGTATTTTTCATGAATGGATTTGGCTTCAGTTTTAATCCGGTATTCCAGTGCCTTTTCGGCCTCAGCGATGCGGGGAAGGTCACATTGGTCTTGGGCATCGAGGAGACGGTCATAATCTTCCAAGGGGAATTTGGCATCGATGGGCAGATAGACGATGCCTTCATTGCCATCCTTCGCCGGAATATTAATGGCAAATTCCACGCGATCCTTGCTGCCGACTTTGGTTACCACATTTTTGGAATACTGATCAGGGGTAAGGACTTGCTCAAGAAGATTGCCCAGTTGAATCTCTCCCCAAGTTCCCCGAGTCTTAACATTAGTCAGGACTTTTTTCAAATCCCCCACACCGGAGGCCAGTGTCTGCATTTCTCCCAAGCCTTTATGAACCAGCTCCAGGCGATCACTAACCAGCTTAAAGGATTCGCCGAGGCGTTGTTCCAAGGTAGAGGTCAATTTTTCGTCGACAGTTGCCCGCATCTGTTCCAGCTTCCGGGAGTTATCCTGTTGAAGGAGCTGGAGCCGTTCTTCTACGGTTTTCCGCATCTGCTCTAATTTCTGTTCATTGGTTTGGGATAGATTGTTTAATTGCTTGGCAAAGATATCCAGCTGGCTCCGTTGAAGATTGGCGATCTCGGCGGTCTGAGTGAGTTGGGAGTCACTAAAGCGTTTTAAAGCTTCGCTCATCTCCTGACGCCCTTGACGGGAGTTGTTATTATTTTCTTCCCGATTCCGAGCAAATTCTTCCTGATAAAGACGTTCCTGACGTTCAAGATGTTTGCCTAGGTTAACCATTAGGTTTTCTAATTGAATTAGCTTTGCTTCTAGGTTTTGAGTATTTGCACTACTACGCTGTAGTTTCGCAAATTGATTTAGGATAAGAATTAATAAGAGGATAGCTAGTACGGCAAGACCGCTATTGATAATTGGTAAAAAGCTCATATAATTACCTCCGCTAATTGTTTATAATTTTAACCCGGCTTCTCTATTTTAACACTAAGTATCGACATTTTTCAGGAAGCCTTGCACCTTTGACCAAATTTGATTAAAATATTTAGTGGATATTAATTTAACATAATATGGAGGGTTTAAAAGCAATGAGTCAGGTTGAAACAAAGGAATTCCAAACAGAGATACGGCAGCTGCTCGATATTGTTATTAATTCCCTTTATACAGATCGGGAAATATTTTTACGCGAGTTAATTTCCAACGCTGCCGATGCCTCGGAAAAAGTAAGGTATATTCAATTAACCGGTCAGGAGATTAAGGACAGGGATCTACCCCTGGAGATCCGCATTACTCACGATGAAAATGCCAAGACCATTACTATTGCTGATTCCGGTATCGGCATGACGAAAGAGGATTTGATTGAGAACTTGGGAACCATAGCTCATTCCGGTTCCAAGGCTTTTATTCAGCGTTTGGCGGAAGCAGGAGATAAAAAGGATGTAAACCTGATCGGCCAATTCGGGGTAGGTTTCTACTCAGCCTTCATGGTGGCGGATAAAGTCTCTCTCATCACACGTTCCTATCAACCGGAAGCCCAGGGTTATCGCTGGGAATCCGATGGGAGAGGAAGTTATAGCATTGGCGAAGAAATGGATCTTCCCCGGGGAACCGGCATTACCCTTTACCTCAAGGAAGACGCTCAGAGTTTTGCTAACGCTGAAACTTTGAAGCGCATTATTAAACAATATTCCAGCTTTGTACCTTATCCCGTGTATGTGAACGAAGAAAAAATCAATACCGTTCAAGCTCTATGGACCAAGAATAAAAGTGAGATTAGCGAAGAGGAGTATACGGAATTCTATAAGTACATCGCCAATGCTTTCGATGAGCCTTTAATGAAAATGCACTTTTCCTCGGATGCGCCAATTAATATTAATACCTTGCTCTTTGTCCCCAAGTCAAACATGGAGAAATTCGGTTTTGGGCGTATGGAGACCGGTATTAACCTCTATTGCAAAAAAGTTCTTATTCAAGAGAAGGCTAAAGACATCTTACCGGAGTGGCTGCGCTTTGTACGCGGAGTAATCGATAGTGAGGAGCTCCCCCTTAATATTTCCCGTGAAACTATGCAAGACAGTGCTTTGGTGGCTAAGCTCAATAAAGTAGTAACCAGCCGTTTCTTAAAATTCCTAGATGATCAGGCTAAGAATGAACCTGAGAAATTCAAGGAATTCTGGCAGGAGTTCAGCATTTTCCTTAAAGAAGGTGCGGCTAACGACTTTACCCACCGCAATGAGATAGTTAAGCTGTTGCGCTTTGAGTCTTCCAAAACCGGGGAAGGGGAACTGATTTCTTTAACGGATTATGTAAGCAGGATGAAGGAAGGCCAAGAGTCGATTTACTTTATCAATGGTCCCACTCGGGAAATCATCGAAAAGGGTCCCTATCTGGAAGTGTTTAAAAACAAAGATTATGAAGTGATCTATACCTATGATGGCATTGATGACTATGTCTTTGATATGATCCGTGAATATGAAGGGAAACGCTTGATTTCCGCTGATCATGAGGACTTGCAGCTTGGTACCGACAGTGCGGCGGAGGGGGAAAACCTTTTATCGGCAGAAGAGCTGAAGGAGTTCAATAATTGGCTCAAAGCAGTACTTGGCGGGAAGGTCACGGAAGTTCGGGAATCCGAGCGGTTGGTGGACAGCCCTGCCATTATCCTCAGTCATTATGGAACTCACAGTATGCAGAGGATGCTCCAGCTTATGAATCGGGATCTCCAAGACGTTCCCCCGGGAATAATGGAGATCAATCCTAAGCATGCTTTGATTCAGCGGCTCAATGAATTGAGGAAGCAAGAGGATTCTTTCGCTCCTCTTGCTGCCGAACAGCTTTTTGCCAATGCCCAAATTGCCGCGGGAATTATCGTGGATCCCCGGAGTATGGTCAATCGCCTTAATGAAATTTTGGAGAAAGCACTGGGTTAAAACTCATAAGCTCAAAGAAAACCCGGCTTCGCCAGGCCTTAAGTCATACTGCGAAAGGCGAAGTCGTTGGTTGCCCTTGTGCGCCGTGAAACTTATACTTCCAGATTAGCTAAAAAAGCAGAGGTTTCTCTGCTTTTTTAAGCTATTAAGAATGGGTTTTCTTTGCTTTCATGGGTTATTCGGCCAGACCTTGTGCAAGGTTATGTATATCAGGAGTAGAATCACAGTCATCAACCGGAAAACTCACTAAAAATTCGGTGCCTTGAAAATTCGAATCAACTGTAATAGTGGCCTTATGTGCCCGAGCAATTTTATAGCATATGGCTAATCCTAATCCGGTGCCGTTTTCTTTGGTAGTAAAAAAAGGGGTTCCGAGTTTAGCCAACAATTCCTTTGGAATACCGTGCCCCTCGTCCTTAATAGCTAAAACCACCTTGCGATATTTATAGCAAGTTTGAATGGCTAAATACCCGCCGCTATTCATAGCTTCAAGACCATTACGACAAAGGTTTAGAATCATTTGGGTTATTTCCTTAGGATTTACTTTTATGTCGGGGATAGCACCCGGTAGAAAGCTAATCTGCTTATTCTGGGTAAAGGCATCTGCTTCGATAAGTGGGTAAAGATTCTTGAGAATATTATTTAAGTTCGCTACTTCATACGTAGTTTCAGTTGGTTTAGCCAGGGATAAAAATTCTTTAATTATGGAATTAGCCCGATCAAGTTCCTCAATCATAAAGTCAAAAGTTGGCTTTTTTTCTTCATCTGATTTTTCACTCATTAACTGTAAGTACCCCCGGACAGTCGTCATAGGATTTCTGATTTCATGGGCAATCCCGGCGGCCATCTGCCCGACAAGGTTAAGACGGTCAAGACGGCACATTTCGGCTTGTAAATGTTTTAGATCGGTAATATCCGAAAAAGAGAAGATAAAACACTCCTCGTTGCCAAAGGTTGTTGATTCAGCAGATAAGAGGTAGGTTTTGTCATTAGAGAAGGTAATTTCAAAATTATCGATTTTCCCCATCTTATCAAGCTGCTCTAAAATCTTATAATATTTTACGGTTGGAAAGCCTACCTCAAGTGAGGTTTTACCGATAAAATCCTTATCAATATGGTTAAAATTATTCTTAAAGTGGTTATTGATCTCCAAATAGCGATAGTCGGATTTTCTGAGAATTGCTAGACCGATGGGGGCGAACTGAAAAATCTGATTGAAACGTTTAAGAGATTTTTCCACCTCTACGAAGGGTTTTTGTAAGCTGGCGATGTATAAACTTCTGAAGATTAAGGCATAACCAATACCTTTATAGGCATGCCCCAGTAAATTGGTTGTATCATAGACGCTCTTGTATAAAGTAAATACTAATTCCCCTAATAGGATCATAGCCAGTCCGTAAGCGAGATAACGAGTATTAATTCTCCGCCCTTCCAGGGATCTATTATTGCGCATTAGGATGATGGCGGTAAAATTTAAAAAGCAAATTGCATATTCAATTACTATTTTAAGATTAGTTACCCCTCCACTTGGAGTCAACATTGCCGGCAAGAGGGGCTCCACGAAGATCACGGTGAAGAGTACCATAAAAAAGTAAATACTACTTATGAGCATCGCAAATTTTTTCTTTGGCAACCAATCCAGGATATAAAGTATGAGACCAATTCCAGCAGTTAACTGGGAGATTAACCAAAAATAAGTGGCTCTTGATGCTGTTATACCGATGGGCATACCTTGATACATTAGCGCATGGAAGAGATTCAGAATGCCGACAACGACAAAGACGATTCCTAAGGAAAATTTGCGCTCCGATTTTGTGTACGGATAAGAAAAAAAACATTGCACGGCAATAGCAAAAACAACAAAGATACTGAACAATTCTAAAATTATATGGGTGGTAAGGTAGTAAGGTTCCGGGATTATGAAATAGAATTCGTTGTTGAATAATCTGTTTAAAAGTAGAAAACTTAAGGCTAAAGCAATAATACCATAAACCTGCAAATTAGAATGTTTTGAACTCAATTTTATCCTCCCTGCCACAACAATTTGATGAAATAGTATTTCGTACATTAATGACTTTCTTACAATTTCTTAACAATTTCTTAAATTTAAGGCAATTAAGAATAATTATTTCTCCATAAAACGCGGATTTCCTTTCGGTTTTTGTAGTATTCAAAAAATTTCTACTATTTATATCTAATAATTTTCTTCTATAATGTAAATCCCCCTAAAATAAAGGAATATCAATTCCTAATAGCGAAGCAGTATAAAATACTTTATAACGAATTGCGAAGAATCTTCTACGGTTATTTTGCAAACACTAACCAAATAAAAAGGAAAGGACGTGAGGTAATGACCCATTGGCAAAGCGGTACACGACCGATGGTTTATTATGTTAATCCAAATGATCCCAGAAACCTCAAGCAGAAGGAAGAGGATATTAAAACTCTTCCGGTAGAATACCGGAATTTTTATCATGAAATCGCTCAATTCATACCCTACCAGCGAATATTTATCGATCCTTTCTATACTTTAGGTTATGGCATCGATGCCAGTTTCTATCGCCTTATCCCAAAAGTTGTGATTCGAGTACTCAATAAGGAAGAAATGGGGGAGATTCTGCGCATTTCCCAGAGGATGAAGATTCCGGTCACTTTTCGGACGGCAGGGACCAGTCTATCCGGCCAAGCCCTCTCCGACTCTGTCCTTCTGGTTCTCCAAGGATCCTGGCGGGAATATAAAGTCCACGAAGAGGGAAAAAAGATTACTCTAGAGCCTGGGATTCTCGGTGTTGAGGCTAATCGTTATCTAAGATCCTATAAGAGAAAGATCGGTCCGGATCCGGCTTCCATCGACCATTGTATGATTGGCGGGATCGCGGCCAATAATGCCAGCGGTATGTGCTGTGGTACCTCCGATAACAGCTATAAGACGGTCGAAGATATGCAAATCATTTTTGATGACGGTACTGTACTTGATACAGCCACTCCTTCTTCAAGGAAATACTTCATGGAACGCAAAAAGGAGCTTATCCGGCAAATCGAAGAGATCAGGGATGAGATCAACGCCGACCCTGACCTAGTGGCCATGGTTAAGAAAAAGTATAAGATTAAAAATACCACCGGGTACGGTATAAATGCTTTTGTAGATTATCAAGATCCTATTGAGATTATTAAGCACGTAATGATCGGCTCTGAGGGAACTTTAGGTTTTATTTCGCAAATTACATATAAAACGGTTATCGACCATGACCACAAAGCCTCGGCTTTAATCATTTATCCGGATATGGAGCATGCTTGTCATGCTGTGATGCGGCTCAATCGTGATCTTGTAGCCGCTGCGGAGATGATGGATAGAGCGTCCCTTCGCTCCGTGGAAGATGCGCCGGGAATGCCGGATTATTTAAAGACTCTTTCCGATACGGCAACAGCTCTATTAGTCGAAGTACGGGCTGCTACCCCGGAAGAGTTAGAGCAAGGGATTAAGAAGGCTACAGAAGTTTTAGTCGATATTCCTACGGTATTCCCCATCGAGTTTACCGCCGTAAAACAAGAATACGAAACCTACTGGAAAATCCGCAAAGATATCTTTCCGGCAGTAGGAGGGGTCCGTGCCCAGGGGACAGCAGTCTTAATTGAGGACGTGGCCTTTCCTCTGGACCGCTTAGCGGAAGCCACCGCAGACCTCCGGAACAGTCTTAATAAATTTGGTTATACCGATGCCATTATTTACGGTCATGCTTTAGATGGCAACTGGCACTTTATCTTTACCCCCAAGTTTGAGACCGATGAGGAAATCGCTCGCTATGAGGGATTAATGGATGAGGTCAATGACTTTGTAGTTAAAAAGTACAACGGTTCTTTAAAAGCAGAACATGGCACAGGCCGCAATATGGCACCTTTTGTGGAGCTGGAGTGGGGAAGCAAGGCTTATCAGTTGATGCGGCGAATTAAGTCTGCTTTTGATCCGCATAATCTGCTGAATCCCGGAGTCATTATCAATGACAA
>NZ_CEVWNY010000133.1:0-7310 GCF_982384815.1 Desulfitobacterium sp.
AAAGTATCATCTCTCAGTTAGACAAATAGAGAGATTAACCGGTATTAACAGAGGGGTTGTATTGAAAGCGTAGAATGTTGTCACCACCCCCGTCCCCCTGACATTTTTGATTAACAGAGGGGTTGTATTGAAGGCGTAAAATGTTGTCAGCACCCCCGTCCCCCTGACATTTGCCCCTGACATTTTTGAGGAGAAGTAGTGGAAATGATAGATACTAAGTTAGATGGTTTTAAGTTGCGATTTGCGCAGAAAGATGATGTCCCATTAATATTAGAGTTTATTAGGGAACTGGCTGATTACGAACAAATGCTGCATGAGGTTGTAGCTACTGAAGAAGTCTTGACAGAATCACTTTTTGAACGAAAAATGGGCGAAATAATTATTGGGGAATACCAAAATAAGCCCGTAGCTTTTGCATTATTCTTTCATAATTTTTCTACTTTCCTGGGAAAACCAGGGATTTACTTAGAGGATTTGTACGTTAAACCGGAAATGAGAGGGAAGGGAATGGGGAAGATCATACTCTCTTTCCTTGCCAAACTTGCTATCGAAAGAAAATGCGGAAGGCTGGAATGGTGGTGCTTGGATTGGAATGAACCTTCCATTCAATTCTATAAACAACTAGGTGCGGTCCCCATGGATGAATGGACGGTCTTTCGAGTTCATAACGAAGCACTGGATAATTTAGCTTGTAGATTTTAGAAACGGATGAAGCGGCAAATGTTGACGATATCATTGAAACCGTTAATCACTTTTCCTTATTCAATCCAATCCGAAATGAACAATACTATATAGAACATAAACACAAACCAACGCTTTTTAGTTTTAACCGTAACTAAAGGGCGTTTTTTATTTCAGGGCAATTTTATCAATATCAAGCAAAAGGGTATATTTGAAAGTGCACTATGGATAAGTTAATATATGTAGTTTTTTGAAAAAGGAGAATTCATATGGAATCGGAATTTTCGGCGATGTTATGGCCGGAGGATGTAGTGCCGGTGGAAGCTATCGACTGTCAAAAATGTGAATTATGCAACCAAAGATCCAGGGTTATTTGGGGGGAAGGAAATCCTGGTGCCCCGATTATTGTGATTTTAGATAACCCCGGTGCACGAGAGGATAAAAATGGTGCTCCCTTTATCTGCGGGACAAGGCAGACACTCCAAAAAGCTGCTTTCTATGCCGGATTGAAGATGGAGGACCTGTATATAACCTATATACTAAAGTGCCGACCGATTCGGCACTATAATAAAGATGAAGCCAGAGGTATCTGCAGAGAATATCTTCACCGGCAAATTTCTATCCAGAAGCCAAAATTGGCCTTTTGCTTGGGGGATACATCCGTTAAGTGGTTCTTCGGCAACATGGATACTGATGTGAAATCGAATCGGGGAAAGTGGCATGAGATCGGGGGCCTCCCAACCTTGGTTACCTATCACCCCCTTGCTGTTAGAAGGAGACCTAATCTCTTAAATTTGTTTACCCAAGATTGGGAAATGTTAGCCCAGCGGTTTTTTGCAATATAGACTGGCACAGAATGTTGTCGGTACCCCCGTCCCCTTGACAATCACCCCCTTGACAATCACCTTGACAAGTGTAGAGATTCATCGATAGTAACACATATATCCGCTATTACACAAAGGTTTGACTCCTTTTACCGATATAGCCTGCTTGATGATATCTTCCTGGGAACGCCCTTCTTCAAGATAATCCAACATTTCTTTAACTAGCTTGACACTACCGATCTTTTTCTTTAAGGGGGCCTCTCTGCCAACAATTTTTAAGGAAAAAACCCCCATTTCTTTAAGTTGATGCAGTGCACAAAGACCGCACATTCCTAAAGGATACCCTTTAGGCCCCGACTTTTCGCCAAAGTTCTTGATTCCGATCCAAAGCCAGCGTTTATACTCATCCAAATGCTCCTGCAGGGATTCCTTGCCCACTAGGATTTGACCGGCTCTAAGTCGAGATTCATAGCTGCTGCCATCTTCTTTAGTCTTAATTGGCTTATATACCCAAGCCGGGTTATGACATATCGCCCCGCCAAAGGCATGACTGACATTGCAGTACCCCTCTTCAAAAACGCAACCATCGTTTAAAATAAAAGCCTCGTATTCGAGATGGTCACCGCTATTTTTTATAATTGATTTCATTGTTTCCAGTTCTATATAGCGTGGGAAAATAACCCGCCTTACACCCATCTGACTGAAAAAGGACACTGAAGCACTGTTTAGAATGGCCGCTAAACTGCTCACATGAATGACCAGATAGGGCAAAGTCACTTTTAACATACGAATCAGCCCTGGGTCAGCGACGATAAAAGCGTCCACCTTACAATAATCATGAACGTAGCTTACCGTAGAAATAATATCTGCGTAAAATTCCGGATCATAGCCTGGCTGGTTTAAAGTTAGGAAAACTTTTACTCCCCTTTGATGCGCCATGTCAACCAGCTCTTTTAACTCTTCAGCACTCTCAAGATTGGCCTTTCCGGGTCCGCGGCGATTTAACCACAACCCTTGTTGATTAACATTGCGGTAAAGTTCCGGATTTAAGCCACAGTATAATTCCTCGGCTCCATGATCCATCAGAACCTTTGCTTCATGTACCGAATTGACCGGTGCCAGAATCTTCATCCTTTTCACCTCTAATCGCATTCTATAGGGGCTCTCTCTGCACAACCAAGCGTGTTACTCCGAGCCTTGTCGCTTTCGCCAAGCCTTCCTTAAGAAAATCTTTTTGTTCCCGATAGAAAACGGTATTTCCCTTCTGCAGGATAAGCCAATTCTTACTTTTCTTCACTTGTTGGGTGGGGTCGGACATTTCCAACCAGTAATTGCGACACTTGCGGTCACAACCACCGAAAAAGGGTTTGAACTTTTCGCGCTCCTCCAACCCCCAGGAATGTAGTAAACAGATGCGTCCGGTGGTGATGACACCGAAAGGAAGGTAAATGGAGTAACGATATCCCCAATTCGCGAGATGATCATCCAGTCCCTGGGGCGGAAGATCCAATTCCACTCTTCGGACTTGATATTGATCAAGCAATTCATGCATAGGCTCTCCGGCCAGGCTACTGGTGCGAAAATGCCCCAACGCCCGGTCTTTCAATTTTTTGCCATGAGTTAAGAGTCTGGGATCGCGCAATATTTTATTAAGTAAACGACCCAGCACGGGAGTTAATGTGGGATAATTCTTTGTTATAGTCTCAAGCACACCCCAATCGTTGACCACGACTTCCGCCCGGGGTTGCACCTCACACAGTCGCTCCAAAAGCCCCTTAACCGCATCTAACCCTGGTTCGGTAACATAGGGCGTAACTAAGGTGAACTTCATTCCCAGTCGCTCAGATCCGCTTAATGCCTGCTCTAGCTCCTTTTGACTCGGCAGAGCATTTTCACAAAATTCCTGACCAAAATATATGCGTGTAAATTTTATCGCACCAAACTGCTCTTCACATACTTCTCTGACATCTGCTAAGGTACCGTTTCCTTCATTTCCCCATGGTTCCTCTGCCCACGACAAGGCCTGCCCCCGGGGAATTAACAATGCCCACTCCATAGCTGTACCTCCAGTTTTCCGGATATCTTAGTCATCGAATAGATCGCAATAATATTCTATGTCGGGGCTTAATAGCCGTTCATCAAAAAAATCCCTCAATCGGAGTAAATTGAGGGATTTAAATGGGGTTCTCTTTCGCCTTGGGTTACGATGGCGATAGCATGAAAAATAATGCCTTTGTAATCAACTCAAGCTAATGTTACACTTTAATATAATATTGGACCTAATACCTAGACTGCCTTAGTCGGTGTTGGGAATAAGTGAGTTGGATTCATAGCTAGGAGGCGGAAGCCGGTGGAACAAAGAAAATGCAACAGGATAACCGGTGGCCGGGGGACCACTCTGTTTGACCGGATCGCCCCGGTGTATGGACTTTTCTTTAAGTATCAGACTCGAAAGTATAAAAAAGATCTGGAAAAGGTCAAGCGGGAGTTTTCCTTACCCATGAGGCCAACGGCATTAGATGTGGGTTCCGGCACAGGTGCTTTATGTTTTGTATTGCATGAGGAGGGATGGAAAATTACCGGGGCGGAGCCTAGTCGGGGAATGCTTGATGTTGCCAGAAGAAAGCTTGCCAATGGGGGGATAAGACTTGTGCAGGCAGATGTGCTTTCAGGCCTGCCCTTTACGGACAAAAGCTTTGATGTGT
Source organism: Desulfitobacterium sp. (assembly GCF_982384815.1). Taxonomy (NCBI): domain Bacteria; kingdom Bacillati; phylum Bacillota; class Clostridia; order Eubacteriales; family Desulfitobacteriaceae; genus Desulfitobacterium; species Desulfitobacterium sp. Next base: position 4,211 of record NZ_CEVWNY010000133.1, read on the forward strand.
CCACAGCTTCTTTTGTTGCTCATGGGTTAAATGCTGATCAGAGAGCGACTATGTACAGAGAGATGAATAGGGTAACAAAAGAGCTGGTGATTATTATAGATTATAACCAAAACCGCTCATTAGTCACCGATTTGGCAGAAACTCTAGAGGGCGGCGATTATTTTAATTTTATTAAACAAGTGGAGTTGGAACTTAAGGAAGTCTTTGACCATGTTGACATCATAACCACGGGATCTCATTCGGCATGGTATGTGTGCCGCGCGTGAAGATCAGGTTGAGTGCGGTCTGGTAATAAGTATGTGTTCCTAAAGAAATAACACTAGGGGTTAACTTTTTTATTCCCTTTAAGAAAATTCGTCCCTATGACTCCGCCCACTATAAGAATCGAACCGATAATATGGTAATAGAAAAATTCTTCCCTGAGGAACAGGACACCGGCGATAATTGATATAACAGTAGATAAATTAGTAAAGACACTCATCTTTGACGCTTCAATTTTGGATAAGATGAAATTTGTAAGTAATGATGTGATCAATGTCGATAATATACCCAGATAAAGTACGCTTATGACAAATTGCCGATTATATAAAGGAAGCAAGAAGGTACTGATGGTACCATTGATTATATTAGTTATAATAGCCATGATATTAAAGCATACAAAGCTAATGATAATCATGATCATGCTTAATTCTATACTAGAGAAATCTTTGCTTAATTTCCGGGCGAGAATACTATATCCGGAAAAAGATAATGCGGAAATAAGAAGGAGAATTATGCCTTTAAGGCTGCTTGCCTCAAAGGAGTAACCCTTCATCAATGTGATATAAATTACCCCTATAACTGATGCTAAAATAGATAACTTCTGTAATCCGGTCGTTTTTTCTTTGAGGAAAAAAGTAGCCAAAATTAGAGTGAAAACCGGTATTGTCGCATTTAGAATTCCGGCTTCTGAAGAAGATGATGCTTCTAAGCCGAATGTTTGAAAAGCAAAGAACATTAATGGGTAGAATAGTGCTAGCGGGAGTATTTTTTTAATTCTGTTCAAACTATAATTTACCTTGACCAGTTTAAATACAAGCAGTAATAGTATTGCGATAAAGGAAGCACTAAATCGATAAGCTAAGAGATCTAAGGGATTAGCCACCGCTAAGGCAATCTTGCCGAAGAGGAAAGACAGGCCTGTAATTAAAGCATATAACAAGGCCGCGGAATAAACATATTTCTCGGTTCTACTTTCCATATAATTATGCCCCCCTGTGTATTCTTTTCTATTTTTACATAAAAGTATATCAATATCTAAGCAAAAAGACTATGTAATCAAAAGTTTGCAGGAGGTTTTTTCGTGAAAATCATTGCCCATATCCATACAGATTTTCCGACTAAGTTTGGAGTGCCTAGGCAAAGCGGTCTTATCGAAGCCTTGAAAGGGATAGTGGTGTTCGAGCCGGAATACCGGAACCCGGATGCTGTACGTGGGTTAGAGTCTTTCTCCCACATCTGGCTTATCTGGAGGTTTTCTGAGGCTGTCCGTGAGACCTGGTCGTCTACAGTAAGACCGCCCCGCCTTGGTGGTAACACACGATTAGGGGTTTTTGCCACCCGTTCCCCGTTTCGTCCTAATCCTATAGGGCTTTCTTCAGTAAAGTTAGATAAAATCGAAATGCACCCGGATTTTGGGCCGATTCTGCATATCTGCGGAGCAGATCTAATGGATAAAACTCCCATCTACGATATAAAGCCTTACCTTGCCTATACGGACAGTCATCCCGAGGCCGTGGGAGGGTTTACCGAATCTCTGACAGACCGTGGATTAGAGGTGGATTTTCCCGAGGAGTTGCTTCATCTCATTCCCGTGGAAAGGCGTGAAGCGGTCTCGGCAGTTCTGGCACACGATCCGCGGCCGTCCTATCAGAATGATCCTCAACGGATTTATGGCCTGGAGTTTGCAGGTTTTGATATTAGGTTTAGAGTACGAAACAGAATCTTATCAGTTTGTGAAGTCGTACCGCTAAACTGATTTTATTTTTGTTGATATTATGGAAAATATTAATTATAATCATCTTTGGCTATTTAGAAAGTTTAAGTCTAAGAGCGCATCAGGGCAACCGGCGACTTCGCCTTGCAGTATGAGTACTTAAAAGGCAACAAGTGCGAAGACAGTGTCTTCGTTGCGGAGTCGGGTTTTATCTATTAATTTTTTTAAGAAAAATGGAGGTCTTAATATGGGAAAAGCCTTGATTATTGGGGCCGGCGGGGTCGCTAACGTCGTAGCACATAAGTGCTGCCAAGTTCCGGAGGTTTTTGAGGAAATCTGTATCGCGAGCCGGACGCTTAAAAAATGCCAGGATATAAAAGATAGATTGGCCGGTAGCCGGACTAAAGTCGGGGTTGCTCAGGTTGATGCCGATCAAACGGAACAAGTCATTGAGCTTATCAATGACTTTAAGCCGGATATTGTGATCAACGTTGCACTACCTTATCAGGATTTGACTATAATGGATGCTTGTTTGGCAACAGGTGTTCATTATCTTGATACTGCTAATTACGAACCACCTGATACACCAAAATTTGAGTATAAATGGCAATGGGCTTACAGAGATAAATTTGCTCAAGCCGGCCTAACTGCTTTATTGGGAAGTGGATTTGATCCGGGGGTTACCGGTGTTTTCTGCGCCTACGCCCAAAAGCATTACTTCGATGAAATTCATTATATCGATATTGTTGATGCCAATGGGGGAGACCACGGTTATCCCTTTGCGACAAATTTTAATCCGGAAATTAATATTCGTGAGATTACCGCTAAGGGCCGTTATTGGAAGGAAGGCGAATGGATCGAAACCGATCCCCTTTCCGTAAAAAAAGTCTATGACTTAGAAGAAATAGGTCCTAAAAATATCTATCTCTTATATCACGAGGAACTTGAGTCCTTAGCACAAAACATTAAGGGAATCAAACAGATCAGATTCTGGATGACTTTTTCTGATAACTACCTCAACCATTTAAAGGTCTTGCAAAATGTTGGTATGACTTCTATCGAGCCAATTGAATTTGAAGGTCAAGAGATTATCCCCTTACAATTCTTAAAGGCGATCCTTCCTGA
>NZ_CEVWNY010000134.1:0-7302 GCF_982384815.1 Desulfitobacterium sp.
CAGTCTTCTGAAGGAAATCATCAGAGGGGCAGCCGTTTCCGGCTTCAACAAATTTATCATTATATCCGCTCATGGACAGGTTTCCTCAATGATTGTTGCCACCCATTCACTGGGAATCGAGGGTTATTTTACAATTTCGTCCACATGGTATGATTTCCTGCGTGACAACAAGAGCACTCTTAAAGATTTCATGTGGCATGCTGATGAAGCAGAGACCTCGCTTGCGCTTTATCTCTATCCGGAGCATGTTAATATGGAGTACGCTGCGCCGGGACACGGTACCCCGCTAATCGACAGTAAGTGGAAGATTGCTCCGGGTCAGGCAGCTGCCCCGGGAATGATGTACCATTTTGAAGGAACTTTTGCTTTGCCAGAAAAGGACGATCTAGATAACGGTGTAATTGGTGATCCAACAAAAGCTAGTGCTGAAAAGGGACAAGCACTTGTTGAGGCTACCGTGGATTTGTATTGTGAACTAATCAAAGAGATCCGTGAGAAATATCCTTGCGGCATTAATCCCCTAGGCTTCCGCAACCCGTTAGGTTATTTAGGTACTGCAAACTTCGAGTACGACAAGGATCATGATCAAAAAGGTCAGTTGCTCAAGAAATAACTCGCTATTTCTACATCAGAATCATTATTATTATCTGCACAATATTCAGCAAAGATCCAAACATGGCTTACCACGCATAACGACAAAAAATAAACATAGGGAATAAAAACTTAAATAAATGGGAGGTAATACTATGAAAAGAATTATGTGTTTAATGTTGAGCCTTATGCTGGTGATCTCTTTGGTTGGATGCGGCAGCACTGGCACTAACAATGGTACTGGTAATGGCACAAGTACCCCTGCTCCGAAGCCTGAAGAGAAGGTGGTCATTAAAATTGGTAGCGTGCTTTCTGAGAATAGTCCGGGTGCAGAGGCCCTAGGACTGTTCAAGAAAACAGTTGCAGAAAAAACCAATGGCAGAATTGATGTGCAGCTTTTTCTTTCCGGACAGCTCGGCAAAGAGCTTGAGATGATCGATCAGGTTCGTAAAGGTGACATTCAGATGGCTACCAGCAACCCAATGAATATCAGCAATACCATTAAACCGCTGGCTGCTCTTGAAAGTTATTTCCTCTTTGACAACTATGATCATGCCTTCCGTTTCCAGGACAGTGATGCTGGTCTGGCAATGCTTAAAGAATACCAAGCAATGGGTATGACAGGTCTTGCCTATTTCCCTACCGGATTCAGGCAATTCACGAACAGTAAACAACCCATCACTTCGGTAACAGATTTGAAGGGACTCAAAATCAGAGGATACAGCGAAGTGCAGACAAAGGCTTGGGAATCAGTTGGTGCATCCTTAAGTTCTGTTGCCTATAATGAACTATTCACGGCGCTCCAACAAAAACTAATTGATGGACAGGAAAGTGCCATTTCCAGTATCTATGAAGCAAAGTTTTATGAAGTTCAGAAGTATATTTCGCTGACTTCACACCTATTTTCAACAGATATCCTTGTAGCCAATGATAAATTTCTGAACAGCTTATCTGAAGGAGACCGTAAGATTGTCGCCGATGCGCTCCGCGAGTCAGTTCTTTTCCATAGGAAAAATATTGTTCAAAAAGAGGATTCAATGTTAAAAGCAATTAAAGATGCAGGTGTTCAGGTTAACGAGGTTTCGCCCGAGGCAAGAAAAGAAATGAGTGCTATCATGAACAAAGTTGTTTCTCCCACTATAATCTCACTAGCCGGTCAAGAAAAATATGATCTTGTTCAGAGGTATGCAGAACAAACAAGGAAGTAAGCTATCTAACGTGACTCTAACCGATCATTGTAAAGTGGACAGGGGTGTTTCGACGGAAACGCCCTTGTTTCCTAAATGAAATATAATGGGAGCAGATATGTATGAAAAACCTTTTAAAATGGTTAGATGTAAATCTTGAACCCTTGTTAATGACAATAATTTTTTATTTAATGATGTCACTGGTCACGGTTCAGGTAATTCTACGGTTTGTATTTCATAGCGGTTTTGCATGGGGCGAGGAAATCGCAAGATTTATATTTGTCTGGCTATGCTTCGTATCGATAGGATATATATCACGAAATGGTCGTCATATTGGCGTAGATTTTATCAGGGAGCTTTTTCCGACGATAGTCAGAAGGCTTGTCTTAATTACGGTTGATGTTTTAACGCTTGCTGTGCTTGTGTTATTGCTTAAAGGTTCCATAGATATCATGCAATCCGTATCCTTGTTTGGTGATAGAGGTCTTACCGCCAATATCAGCATGAATTGGCTACATGGCGCAGCAGTGGTCGGATATACGCTGATGTGCCTGAGAACTCTTCAGTCCTTAGTCTGGAAGATCAGAAGGTTTAACTCCTCCTACGATTTATTCCGAAATGACGGCGGTCAATATTCCGGAGCTAATAACATTTTCTTTACTCCTCTTAAACAAAAAGAGGAGCTTGATCTAACTCTAGATCGAACTGTATTGCTTGAGGAGAACCAGAGGAAAGCGGGTGGTAAGCGATGATACCAGTATTTTTTCTATCATTTGCCTTTTTAATAATTTTCTCCGTATCAATCGCTTTTTCCCAGGGAATAGCATCATTAATTATGATTTATGTCTATAAAGCCATCTCGCTGGAGAGTTTTACAAAATCAATCACCTTGGGCCTTGATTCGTTTACGCTGCTCGCCATACCTTTGTTCACTTTTGCCGGCGATATAATGGGAAAGGGCGGTATTTCCAAACGACTGTTGGATGTTGCCAAGATCTTTTTTGGCAATATGACCGGCGGCCTGGGAATTGTTTCAATCGTAGCTTGTATGTTTTTTGCCGCTATATCCGGTACCGGTTCAGCGACGGTTGCGGCCATTGGTCTGATCATGATTCCCATGATGGCTTCTGAAGGCTATGACAAACCCTATGCTACCTCCATGGTTGCCACAGCCGGAACCATCGGAACTATCATCCCGCCGAGCATATGTATGGTTGTTTATGCTGTTGCGGCCAATGCTTCCGTAACCTCTATGTTCACGGCCGGTTTTCCTGTAGGGATACTCGTCGGTACCGCATTATGTACTTACGCTTATATTTCTTCAAAAAAACGTGGTTATGTAGTCAAAACCCCGCATCATTATACGTTTAAAGAAGTTCTTAAGATATTTTTTGTAGCGATACCTTCGCTCTCGATCCCATTTATCGTACTTGGGGGCATCTATGGCGGAATATTTACCCCTACCGAAGCAGCAGCTTTGGCCTGTTTTTTAGGTATATTCCTTAGCGTATTCGTGTATAAAGAAATTAAGATTAGCGAATTGCCTTATCTTGGCTATCGGGCGGTAGTGCTTTGTGCTCCCGTATTATTTGTTATAGGTATGTCCTCCGGCTTTGGAAGAATTTTGGCAATCGAGCAAATTCCTAAAATGATCTCCGAGGCAATTCTAGCCATCACTACCAATGCCACCTTCCTGCTACTAATGATTAACATTCTACTGCTGATCGTGGGTACCTTCATGGAGACCAATGCGGCGATCATTATTCTTGTTCCTATCTTGCTGCCGATTGTGGAAGCCCTTGGTATTAGTCCTATCCATTTCGGCATGATCATGATTTTAAACTTGGCCATTGGGTTTGTAACCCCACCATTCGGGGCCAATCTATTTATGGCAAGTATGATTTCCAATGTTAAATATGAAGTTTTAGCTAAGAGGATATGGCCGTGGATCTTTGTCATGATTTTAGTCTTGATAGTTGTTACTTATATTCCGGAAATTTCTCTCTTCCTTCCTAGGATGATGGGACTATCAGTTTAAGTTATATATGCATTGACGACACTTAGCAACATAAGAGGACTATCATTAGTGTGATGAAGATTTCAGTTGTACCGTAGAATTATTTTCTTTTAAATCCTACCTAGACACGAAGTGTTTTTGAACACCCACGAAGTGTTTTGAACTTGAAAGTTTTCATCAGATAGAATATGATATTGTTATTAGAATGACCGTGTGTACTGAGTATGTTTTGAATTTCATTAATAGGTTTCCGCATGACGGCACTTCGTTTTGGTTGATTAGGAGTAGCATCTTTTTGCACCCGAAACCATGTGTCCATGCGGATTTTCATCGTTTAAGTCTAAATTTTTGCCCATGTTATTGGGTGCGAAATATTGGGAAGTTTCGTCGCCCACGCTGGGTAAAAGGACAAAAGGCGCATGTACTAGCATGGCCGATGGGACACCTTTGCAGCGGGTTTGTACCCCTGAAGATGTGGCGGAGGTTGCCTATTCCTTAATAGCCAATGCGGGATTTGTTACCGGTCAAACCTGGGTAGTAGATGGCGGAAACTTTATTTAAATAAAAACAGTTATGCTTCGTCTAATTCTAATGATTCCAGCTTGCCTAAAGCCCTAGAACAGTACTCAAGAATTTCGCGGCGGCGGACGATGCCGATAAAGATTCGCTGATCATCCACTACGGGAATAAAGTTCTGTTCTACTGCCCGGGAGATCAGATCCTCCATTCGGGAGTTGATGGAAACGGGGTGATTTTGAATATGCTGTTCCACCTCCGTAAGGCGAACGCTATGAGTATTATGAAAACCAAGACCGGGAGTATTTTTTAGTTTCCACAATAGATCCCCTTCAGTAATTGTTCCGCAATAGGAACCTTGCTCATCGATGAGAGGAATCGCCGAATAGCGGTGGAATTCCATTTTTTCGAGTGCTTGGCGCATGGTAGAATTGACTTTAAGGTAAATAACATCTTGTTTGGGAATTAGGAAGAAAGCGACATTCATTGCTGTAAACACTCCCTCTTATATATGTAGCCTGACCAAGTATAGAATAGCATAATAATAATTGCAAGGTAAGCGTAAGGAGATTAGGTATGAAAGCGGCTTATTTTAATTGTTTTTCCGGAATCAGCGGCGATATGCTCTTAGGGGCTCTCGTTGACGCGGGATTGGATTTTGACCTTTTACAAACAGATCTGGCAGGCTTAGCTTTAGATGAGTATAAAATCACCGCTGTGAAGGTGCTTAAACAGGGAATTAGTGGTACCAAGGTGCATGTTCGATCCTTAGAAGGACATGTCCATCGGCATCTAGCCGATATTCAGGAAATCATTGCTAAAAGCACCCTGCCAACTGAAGTAAAAGAAAAAAGTCTGCAGATTTTTTTGCGTTTAGCCGAAGCGGAAGCCAAAATTCACGGCACCACTCCGGATCAGATTCACTTCCATGAAGTTGGTGCAGTGGACGCCATTGTCGATATTGTCGGAGCAGTTATCGGTTTTTGGCGTCTAGGGATTGAAAAGGTATATGCCTCGCCTCTTCATATAGGCAAAGGCTTTGTAAAAGCTGCTCATGGACTTTTACCGGTACCGGCTCCGGCTACTTTGGCATTATTACAGGAGGTACCGATTTATTCTCAAGATGTGGAGGGCGAATTAGTAACTCCCACGGGAGCTGCGATTTTAACTACATACTGTAAGAATTTCGGATCCATGCCTGCGATCAAGCCTGAGCGGGTTGGCTATGGTGCAGGATCTAAGGATTTATCCATTCCTAACCTTTTGCAGCTGACCGTTGGCGAGATTGAAGATAAAGAGGGACCGATCCGGAAGGGGCTTCAAGAAGGGGAAGCGTTGACCGTTGAAGTAAATATCGATGATATGAATCCGGAATTTTATGACTACCTATTTGAAAGATTATTTAAAGCAGGGGCAATGGATGTCTATCTGCAAAATATCCAAATGAAAAAGAACCGCCCAGCAGTACTACTAAGTGTGCAAATTCCTCCCTTTTGCCTAGATGAAGTTCGTAGTATTCTTTTTGAAGAAACTACAACGATAGGGATGCGAGTCTATCCGATTAAAAAATATATGCTTGACTATGAATTCCTAACCGTAGAAACCGAACAAGGCTTAGCCAGAGTAAAAATCGCTTTTTTAGAGGGAAAAGTTTGCACTGTGAGTCCGGAATACGAGGACTGTCGCAAGCTTGCTCTTAATTCGGGAATATCACTTAAATCCGTTTATAACGGAGTTACGGAGAAGGCAAAGTTAGAACTAAAAAAGAAATATGCCCAGTTATCCTGAGCAAAAGCGAAGGAGCTTTTATGGGGTAGAACGTTTATACAAGGTGTATAAGTGCGTGTTCAAAATAGAATTTAAAAGTGGATTTTAAAATTCGCTAAAACTTCTTGACAGGTAACCTTAGTTTTCATATAATATACATTGTTACGCGGTCGTGGCGGAACTGGCAGACGCGCTAGATTCAGGTTCTAGTGGGTGCAAGCCCGTGGAGGTTCAAGTCCTCTCGACCGCACCATTTATGAAAATGCTAAAACCCTTGATAAATCAAGGGTTTTTTTATTTAGTCAATTAATAAAAAACCCTATCCTGAGATAGGGCTTAAAAACTCATTTTGCAGCAAGGTAATATTCGTTCAAGAGCTTGTCCAATTTTTGACTTAATGTTACTACTTCCGGATCAGTAAGCGGCTTGAGCTTGCCTAATTGATTAAGCTGATTCCTCATTTCCTCTATTAGCTTAAGCAATTGGTGATTCCACATGACTCGACTTCCTTTCTTTGGATAACAGGTTAATACATTCATAGACTAACATTTCTATTTTACTCAAAAAAAATCCATAAAGCCATAGGAATTTTTGTCGAAGTAAATCTATTTTGAACACCCCACTTTTAAATTTATAAATTACAAAAGAATAAAAATTATCTTTTTATAATATTTCATTTTTTGGTAAATACAGAGTATAATAGAAATAATTAAGAACTGATATGAATATGCTTTTTAAAGCATTTTAGGATAGGACTAGGTGGAAGTTGCAATAGGACTAAAGGGAAAATATCTCTGAAATAGGAATTTGAAGAGGTATAGCGGCGAAACTTGGCGAAGATGTATATACATTTTTTTAAACCCTTAATATGGTAAAATATAAGATAAGAAAGATGATTATTGAAATACAGGAGTTGGATTATGCGTCTAGTAAATATTGCTTATGTTAATGAAGGGGAGGTCCTGGCTAGGCCGCTGGTTAGCCCTAACGGAAAAGTTCTTTTACAGGCGGGAGTAAAGCTCACGCGCACCTATATTGAGAAGTTATCCGATTTGGGTTTTGATACTATGTTTATCGAGGATGATGCCTTTCAAGATGTGGAGGTGTATTCAGCAGTTTCGAACGAGACCCGGGAGCAAGCCTATACCTCTCTCCAAAATCTCAGCCGAAATATCAATGAGTCGCAGCTTAATTCAGTCAACTTAGAAGAGGTTAAGACGGCGG
>NZ_CEVWNY010000135.1:0-7148 GCF_982384815.1 Desulfitobacterium sp.
GCCCAAAATTTATCAAGGCCGGCATTTACAAGTATCGGGGGTCTCCGTTTATCGTGGCAAAGAAATCTCCATTTTCGCGAATCCCTCAGCTTTCCTTGACTTAGATGGTGAGCACCCGGGATTTACCCCAGTACATTTTTCAGTTATACCTCAGGGAATTCGACTTTGGACCTAATCTATCAAGGCCGGTACACTTATAAAATGTGTACCACCTTTTTGTTCAGGCTTCAAAGTCTGAATTGCCAAAATAAACTCTAAAATCCCATTTCACCCTAACCAATGTATAATTAGATAAAATGCAATCAATAAAAATTTTAGAGGTGTTATAAGTGTCCGTATCTATGGCCGAAAAAGAAAAAATGATTAGAACCTGTCAAGAAATACTTGACCTCTGTGATAAACCTTTTGTTTGGGAAGATGATGGTATTTATGAATCGGAGGAGGCTAAAAAACCTTTTAACCTTTTTCTGCCCCAGGTGCAAATTGCCCAGGAATTAAGTTCCCTGTTGGCGGCTTTCTCCGGTACTCCCTATATCTACGACCAAGTAAAAGCCGTTTGTAATTTGGAAGCAGAATGGTACGAATATGGAACCTATGGCTTAGATCGCGACTTTACCCGGGTTTTGAGCCGATATTCCCTTAAGCCGGAATACGTAGAGCAAATAAAGGCCTATTTTACCAAACGTTTACAAGAACTACAAAAGGGCTGATTAGGCATCAAAGCAGTCCCCCTAAATTAACTCCATAAATAAAAAAGCTGCCTCCGCCTAGGGAAGCAAGCTTTATAATATCTGCGTACTATAGCACTCTGAGCAACGGGTAAAGCTTTTACTTAGATGTTTACTGCAATGGATTTGCCGGTTACATTATGGGGGCGGGCAGCAATATGATCCATTACTTTTACGATCGTGGCAGGCGAATTAGTTAGTTTCACAATTCGATATTCTCTGGAAGTCACGCCAAATAATCCTTTAAGGATGGCCAGGATCTGCTCTTTTAATACTGGGAATTTGACTTCCGTATTCATGTTGTGCCGATCAAGCTTGCCAAGCTTTTTGATCTCACCATGAAGGGTTTTAAAAGCTGCTGAATGATTCATAGAAACCTCTTTCTTTTCAATTTGAAATTACACACGGTCCGCATTATATCAACAAAGTTCATGCCTGTCAACGTATTTTGTCATAATATGTCGTCTGAATCATGATATAATAATTTAAAGTCAAAGGGGGACGAAATATGCAAATCGGACAGGATTTTAAAGAAAAGATTATGGTGAAATTCAATCATTTCCAAGAAGAAGCTAGGAAGACCCTCCAAAGTGTTCCGCTCAGCCAAGAAAAACTCAATGCCATCCTGGCCAAAGCTGAGAAGCTTAATATCAATACCGGTCCCATCAATAAGGCTTACCAGGATATTCTACTTTTCGTCCAAGTGGTCAAAGCCTATCTTACTAAAGAATATCGGGAAATTCCTGCCGGATCTATCGTTGCCATCTTTGCCGCTTTGATCTATTTTTTATCCCCTATCGATATTATCTTCGACTATATTCCCGGAATCGGCTATGTGGACGATATGTTTGTCATCGGCCTGGTATTAAAGCAAGTTGATACGGATCTGCAAAAATTTTATATATGGAAAGCAGAGGAAGATGCTATCATCGACATGGATGAGCTATAGATATCTACAGAAACAAAAAGTATCCCCCGACACCAGCTATGGTGCCGGGGGATATTGTATTGAGGGGGTTCAACCTCTTGAGCAGACAGATTCCTTAACAGATTCTTTAATTTGAGGATCGGTAATTGCGTGTAAGCGAACCGCAAGAATAAAGGCAATCGATAAGAAGCAGAAGATCATACCAATTACTCCGCCCCAGCCGAAGGCACTCCAGAAAACTCCCCCAAGGGTTCCGCCAATACTCGAGCCGGAGTAAAAAGCGAAAAGGTAGAGAGAAGAAGCCTGGGCCTTATCGTGAGTTGCCCTATGCCCTACCCAACTGCTGGCGTTGGAATGGGTGCCAAAGAAGCCGAAAGTAACTATAGCAATACCAATAATCTTAATAAACAGATTCATGCTCAAGGTAATAGCAGCACCCACTACCATAATCATAAGGGAAATCCAAATAACTCTGCGCTGTCCATATTGGTCGGCTAAACGGCCCATAAAGGTGGAACTGAAGGTGCCGAAAATGAAAATTAAAAATATACCTCCCACCACACTTTGGCTTAAGGAAAAAGGAGGAGCCACTAATTGATAACCGATGTAGTTAAACATGGCGACAAAACTTCCTACCGCTAAGAAGCCAATCCCATAAAGACAGAGTAGCCCTTCATCCTTAAGATGGTTCCCCATCGAAGATAATAAGGTTTTAACCTCGAACGAACGTGGTTTAAAGTTTTGCGAAGGAGGCAGGAGCTTCCAAAATAGCAGGCTGGCAATAATGCTGATCACACCGACGGTGCCCAGGGCTATTCGCCAATTAAAAAAATCAGTTATGGTTCCCATCATCACGCGACCATACATACCGCCGATGGAATTCCCACTGATGTATAACCCCATGGCTACCCCTAAGCTGCCGGGGTCAATCTCCTCACTAAGATAGGCCATAGCGACCGCCGGCAAACCGGAAATTGCGATTCCCTGAACTACCCTCAAGGCCAAAAGAACTTCAAAACTTGGGGCGAGTGCTGTGAGGAGGGCGATAACTGAGGCCAGTCCGAGAGAAAGGATCATAATTGGCTTACGTCCCTTCACCTCCGATAGGGAACCCACAAAAAGCATGCATATAGCCAGGGTAATCGTAGTTAAAGATAGGGATAGACTTGCAGTAGCCGGAGAAACCTGAAAATCCCTGGAAAACTCAGGTAATAAAGGCTGGGTGCTGTACATAATAGCAAAAGTATTTAAGGCGCCGCAGAAAAGAGCCAGGGTTGAATTACGGAAAGCCTTCGTTCCTTTTTGGATATAGGAGTTCACAAGGATTCACCTCATAATCTCAAAACGCAATTTAGTATATCATACTCCTTGACAACCCTTAACGTCTAATCTATAATTTGCATAATTTTAATGCATCCAAGTTATTGATTGCATTGAGGAGGATATGAATAATGGGATCTGTCCCGATTATTTACCCAAAGAAAGAAGTGGTTGGAAATGGAATTAAACCAGCTTCAATATTTTCAAACGGTTGCACGACTGCAGCATTTTACAAAGGCAGCTGAGGCCCTCTCCATTTCCCAGCCGGCTTTGAGCCGCTCCATTGCCCGACTGGAAGAGGAACTGGGGGTTCCTCTATTTGAACGACAAGGACGCAGCGTGGTCCTGGGCCCCTATGGCAAGATTTTTTTACAGCGGGTCAATCACATATTCCAAGAAATAAAAATAGCCCAAAACGAATTGGGAGATCTCATTGACCCCTGGAAAGGTTCTGTTTCCTTAGGATTTATCCACTCCCAAGGCTCTAATCTAGTGCCCGATTTGTTAGGCACCTTTCGCAAAACATATCCCCATATTCATTTTAAGCTTTATCAGAACAACACAAAGCTAATATTAGCTAAGTTAGAACGCGGAGAAATTGATCTATGTTTTTGCTCCCAGCCTTCCGATGACCATATCCAATGGTTTAAGTTATTTAGTGAAGAAATTGTTCTTATTGTCCCTAAGGATCACCTCCTGGCCAAAAAGGCAAGCGTACCTTTGCAAGACCTGGCTGACGAACCCTTTATCGTTTTTAAAGAGGAACTCTCCCTTGGAGAAATTATCTTTAGGCTCTTTGAAGAGGTAGGCTTTTACCCCAAAATCACCTTTGCCGGGGAAGAGTTTGGGACAGTAGCCGGTCTGGTAGCTGCCGGCCTTGGTATTGCTCTGATCCCCAGAAGCAGGGCCATAGAAAATCCTCACATCGCTATGGTCCATATCGCAAATCCAAAATGCGAAAGGGTCATCGGCATGGCTTGGGTGGAAGGAAGGTATATTTCCCCCGCAGCCAAGAACTTTAAGGAGTTTGTGCTGAATCATTTTAGTTCGGCACAAGAAATTTAACCCTATGAGGCCCAAAGATCAACGCAAAAAGCCATTGTTTCTTGGGCTATTGTTTTTATGCACGTTTTTAACTTTCCCTTTTCCTAATAAGGATGCCACATCTTGCTCGATGGAAGATATCAATACTTTTTGACTTTTATCGAAGAACAGTTTTACGGCCTTAATCAAATGGGATTTTGTCAAGGTATCCAGGGTCTGATAGCTTTTGATCATATCCGTTGCCAGAGACAGTTTTTTTTGAGAGAGATCGGTAACCGTCATCGCTCCTGTAGCTTGAATAATCTCAAATAAAGCATCCACAAATTCTTCTCTCTGCTCCATGGTTAACTGGTTCAGCCACAACCTTATCATCTGGTTGAAGTTCTTACTTGCCCTCGTTAAACCCTTTTCATAAACAAAATGGGTGCCTTTCACTTCCCAAGAGAAAGCATTATGTTGCATTAAGCCCATTTCATTGCTATTCACAGTAATGTATTCTTCCCCGTGTTCAAGGAGCATGCCTACTACCGAGGATTTCGGGATAAAGGTATGGACTTTGCCGAGAATATTTTGGTACCCTTCCTTTTGGATCACCTGATTAAGAAAACCTGGTCCGTCATTATTGAAAACCCCAAGGATCCGCTCCTGGTCCTCCTGCGGCAGGTGAGCTGCAGCATAAACGGCCAGATTCCCACCTTTAGAATGTCCTCCGAAGTATAGTTTTCCCGGATAATAAGCAAGGTTTTTTTCTACATAAGCAACCGCATTCCGCTGAGCCTTTACCTCATCCCGAAAGCTCATCTGAAAATCCTCTTTCCAGCCGGCAAGTGTATCATCTGTGCCACGGAAGGCGATATAATGCTCATCCTCCTTGATGGAAAACACCATTGCCGAGAATTGATTGCAATCCTCATGGTCCACCTGATTTACATAACCGGATAACTTGATATCCTTATAACGGGTAGTCAGAACCGCCTTCATTAACAATCTTGGTATCTCCCGAAAAAAAGGATTGATGATATCCTTGGGCGGGCCTTTGACCAAAGTCTTAAAGTATTGATCCGCCGCCTCAACTAAGGAAACGGATTCCCCCCCTGCTTCCCGCGGCACAATACCATCGAATTCAAAATAAGCCAGAACAGAAAAGATTAGATTATCTACTTCATTAAAACCATCCTGAGCAAAGCTTAAATCTCCCCGCCACTCGAGATAATCAATGATATTTTGCATAAGATGAATCACTTCCCTTTGAGGTCCTTCCCATTTTCTTTTCTTATGCTAATTTTTCCTCTATTCTATGCACAAATATTCTATACACGAGCTTTAATACCTTTTGACTCCATGCAAAAAAAGAATCCCCACAGAGACTCTTCACCTTAGATAATAACCTTCAAATAACCTTCATATAACCTTCATCCCGGAACCAAATTCCCGGATTCTTTAATGGCGTTAGAACTTAAATCTTTTTCTCCCGCCCTTATCTTCGCTGATATTTATGATAATAAAACCAATTAAGTAAAGTACTAAAGGCATGAGCATGCCTATGCAGCTATAGCAAGAGCATATGTAGAGATTATATAAGGCATGAATTGTAACGGCCAAAGTATATAAACCGAATAAAAACGGCCAGATTAGTCCCCTAAGCTTTTTAATCAAATTTATGCCAAAACCCATAATCCCCGTAGTGGTAGCATGGAGCAAACAACTAGTAACGCTACGGGTAAAAACAAAATAAACCGGTGAACAATCCTCAGCCATATTTCTAAGAAGATACATATAGTTTTCCTGGATAGAAAACCCAATCCCAATCGCTATCCCAAAGCATGCGACCGGTATCTTTGTCTTCTCCGAACGAAAAAGAAAATACCCCAAAGGAAGGGCTTTAGTTAACTCCTCTATCAGCGGGGCCCAAGACACCGAAAGCTGAAAGGTGTCCATTTGAAAATACCTTACCAGATTATTATTCAGATTAAGGGAGATAGCAAACGCAATCAATCCCCAGATAAAAAATAATATCAGTAATTTATTTTCACCCTTTAACATAATTAACAAAAAAAAGAGAGGGATTAGGGTTCCCACAAAAATCGCTTCATCCATCAGGCATCTCCTCAGCTTTCATAAAGCCGTAAACACTTAGGGAAAGTGCAATCGGATATATAGCATCTGTGGCAAAAGTATACAATGAATGAAACAGAACAATACTGATCATAAAGACAATTTCGCATAAACACATCAAACAAACACCGGATAAAAATATTCGATACCGGCTTGAAGGCAAAATCGGTTGAGCTTTCCAAAGGGTAATGATTAAAGCTAAAGTTAAGGCCAAGTTATTAATATCGACTTGCAAGGGATTCTTACCGACTAAGGCTAAAAAGATCGGCACTAGCAATAAGGCTAACGGCCAGAGATTTCGATATTTTAGTTTAATAGTATATTGTGGTATCCTGCCGGTGATTGTACAGATTACACCGATAAAGAAGTAGTAAGCACCGATAAAGCCTAAATCAGCAATAGATGGATAAGGAGTTGTCTTTCCCACCAGATAGAGATAGGAAAACCAGTAGAGTTGCCCTAGTGTCCAACTTAATACAGCCAAACTCAGCCCTAACATGAGATGACGGTCTTTACTCCATCGTGCATAGACCAAAGCAAATACTCCCAATGTCATTCCAAAAAATAGTTTGAAAGCATTGGCCGCCATACCGAGCCGAGAAATCGAGATAGATTCGGAAGAAAGCATAAGATACAACAACACTGCCCAATAGACTGTAAGGACCAGCATAATCTTTACCGAGTTAATCAACAATTCTTTCCTTTTCAGAGTTCTTTGCATTACTTGCGCTTCTATAATCATGTTCCATCGCCTACCTATCCATCCTACTGCAAAACCTCGTCCAATCTACGGATTAAGTCGCAATGCCTTTCACTAACTCTATTATTACATATTTCGAAGAGAGTTTGTTATATTTTTCACTGAATCTTAAATAAAATTTTTGAATGATGCCATAGAACTTTTTATAAGTTAAATAATTATAGGAAAAAAATTTGTCTAATATTAGCTAAAAAGGCTTTAAGTTACACCTAATTTATCCTTGACAAATATTATATAACAGGGTAATATTTAT
>NZ_CEVWNY010000136.1:0-7069 GCF_982384815.1 Desulfitobacterium sp.
GCAGATTTTCATACAGGAACGACAGCGCGGAGCAAAAGGACACCCCGCCGGGGGATTAAGCATATCCACCGGTAAACCTTCAATGGGCACCAATTGTTTGTGTTCCTGGTCGTTTATATTAGGCACACTCTGGAGCAAGCCTTTAGTATATTCATGAGAAGGTTGATAGAATATTTCATCTGCGGTGCCGGTTTCTATCACCTTGCCGGCGTACATAACCGCAATGCGGTCGCACATACCGGCTACAACCCCGAGGTCGTGGGTAATAAGAATAATCGACATCCCCAACTTTTCTTTCAGACTCATCATCAGCTCAATAATCTGGGCCTGAATCGTCACATCCAAAGCGGTAGTGGGTTCATCAGCGATCAGCAGTTTAGGTTCGCAGGCCAAAGCGATGGCAATCATTACCCGTTGGCGCATGCCACCGGACAGTTCATGAGGATACTGTTTTAAACGCTTTTCAGGCTCGTTAATGCCTACCAACTGCAAAAGCTCCCGAGCGCGCTCGTTCGCTTCTTTCCTGTTCTTGTTGGTATGCAAAAGTATGACCTCCCGGATCTGGTTGCCGATAGTATAGACCGGGTTAAGGCTGGTCATCGGGTCCTGAAAAATGATGGAAACCTCATTCCCCCTGATCTCACGTAACTCCCGTTCCGTCATCTTATTGATATGGTGCCCGTTAAAATAGAGATCGCCGCCGACCAGACGGCCGGGATGAGCCGTCAAGCCCATCAGACTGTATGAGGTAACTGATTTTCCGGAACCACTCTCCCCCACAATACCCAGCACTTCGCCTTCGCGGACGTGCAGAGACACATCATTAAGCGCCTTTACCTCGCCTGCAGGGGTAAAGAAGGAGAGTCTCTCGTTGCGGATATCAACTAAATACTCTTTCATTATGTTTCTCCTTCCTTAACTCTTCATCTTAGGGTCGAATGCATCCCGCAAACCATCACCTAATAGGTTAAAACTAAGAATGATGAGGCTGATCAGCAAAGCCGGCGCCATCAACAAGTAAGGATAGCTGTTCAAACCGTTGAGGGCATCGCTGGCCAAGGAACCCAAAGAAGGCAAAGGAACAGCGACCCCCAAGCCGAGGAAGCTTAAGAAACTCTCCGTGAAAATAGATGAAGGAATCTGCAGTGTCGTGGTAACAATTAAAGTACCAATGCAGTTGGTCAAAAGATGCTTACGGATGATCCGACCGCTACCTGCACCTAAAGCTTTGGCAGCCGTCACATACTCATTCTGTTTAAGGGCCAGCACCTGGCTGCGGACAATCCGCGCCATGCCCACCCAGTACAACAAGGCAAACACCAAGAAAATACTGATAAGGTTAGGGCCAACCGTCTGAATCCACCCAAAACCGGGTTTTGCTGCCAAGATGGCCAAGGGATCTCTAATTGCAAAAGAAATCAATACGATCAACAAAATATCCGGTACAGTGTAGATAATATCTACGATACGCATCATGAATAGATCAACCCAGCCGCCAAAAAAGCCGGACACGGAACCGTAAACAGAACCAATAAGCAATATGATAGCAGAGGCTACTAAACCAACAATTAAAGAGATACGGCTACCTACCATGACGCGGACAGCATAGTCGCGGCCCAAATTATCCGTTCCCAGAATATGTGGAAATACTTTTTCTCCGGCATCAATACGAACTTGTTCCTGAGTGGAATAGGTCATGGGTTTAAGGTACTCGGAACCCTGAATCTGCTGTTCATATTTATAAGGATAAAAGCTGGGGACGATAAAAGAAAAAAACATAACAACCAGAATGACCGTGAGGCTGACCATAGCCACCTTGTTTTTCCTTAGTCGGCGCATGGCATCCTTCCAAAAGCTGACGCCGGGACGCATCTGAGTGAGGCTTTGCTTTTCTGCGTCGGTTGCAGGCAGAAAATCTTCGACCTTTAGTTGAAAGCTGAGTGGATTTTTTTCAGTCATTTTCTGCCCTCCTTTATTTGAGTTGAATACGCGGATCAATAAATTTATAGAGGATATCGATCAGCGCATTAATAACGATAACAAGCGTTGCCAAGAAAATCGTCGTACCCATTATAACAGTGTAGTCGCGGTTGACGATGGAACTGACGAACTGACCGCCTAAACCAGGAATTACGAAAATTTTCTCTACGATGAAACTCCCGGTCAGGGTGAACGCCAGCATCGGGCCAACATAAGTGATCACAGGCAGAATTGCGTTGCGCAGGGCATGCTTGAAAAGACTCTTCATCTGGGAAAGACCCTTGGCACGGGCCGTTCGCATATAGTCCTGACCGATCACATCAAGCATAGATGAACGCATCAGTCGGGTAATATAGGCTGTCGGGTAGAAGGAAAGGGCAAATACCGGAAGGATATAATGAGCC
The DNA here is from genome assembly GCF_982384815.1 of Desulfitobacterium sp. Taxonomy (NCBI): domain Bacteria; kingdom Bacillati; phylum Bacillota; class Clostridia; order Eubacteriales; family Desulfitobacteriaceae; genus Desulfitobacterium; species Desulfitobacterium sp. The sequence goes on from NZ_CEVWNY010000136.1 coordinate 2,385, forward strand.
GGTGTGGTAAGGCCCATCGTCGGCAATACTCCTAAGTAAACGCCGAACACATACATGCCTACGGTACAGATAACAAAACTTGGGAAGGCAATGCCGCAGGTTGCGATGACGATAATCACATCATCAATCCATTTACCACGGTTAAGCGCAGAAATACTTCCTAAAGGAATCCCGATACAAAGTGCTGTGAGCACAGCAATACCGCCCAGCTTGGCTGAAACCGGAAACTTGCTGACAATGATATCACTAACAGTGCGACCCCGCTGTTTTAAACTCAAACCAAAATCACCGTGGAGAGCACTTAGCATGTAGTTTTTATACTGTACAATCAGCGGTTTGTCCAATCCGAATTTCTCATTGAGTGCGGCCTGAGCTTGTGCACTTATGGATTTTTCCGCGACAAATGGACCACCCGGCACCATGTTCATTAGGAAAAAAGTAATGCTTGCAACCACGAAAATTGTCATTACTGCTAGAATAATTCGCTTAATAATGTATTTTATCATTTACTAAACTCCCCTACTTTTTTCATAACCTCTCCCGTCATAAAAGCAAATTGGACGTAGCACCTACGCCCGAATTTTCACCTAGTCATCCTTGACCTAAAAAAACAAAGATGCGATTCAATTTTAACAATCTGGACTAGCTTTGTCAATTTGCAAAATCTAGATATATTTCTCATTTTTATTTCTTATAACAAGGGAAAATCACTGATAAAAAGGCCAATAGACACAATATTCCGAAGAGAATATCAACTTTTTTCCAAACGCCTTTATCTAAAGAAAATAAAAAAACTGCTGATTACTTTAATTTAATCAACAGTTTGAAAGCTTTATGTAAGATTCGATAATATGATACTCAACAGTTTTATCAGCTTACTTTGCTCATGACTCTTAGCTTGTCGGCTAATAATGCTATGAATTCTGAGTTGGTAGGTTTTTGTCTTTCAATATTCATTGAATAACCAAAAATTCTTTTGAGGGTTTCAGTATGTCCCCGTTCCCAAGCCAATTCAATAGCATGCCTGATTCCCCGCTCCACACGGCTGGGGGCGGTATCATACTTTTTAGCGATTGCCGGATAAAGTTCTTTGGTCACAGCTCCAAGTAAGGAGACATCTTCGACAACCATGAGAATCGCGTCTCTTATGTACTGGTAACCTTTCACATGGGCCGGAATCCCGATCTGATGCATCATATTGGTTACTTCCGCCCCTAGGTTCACACTGCTTCCAACATTGGTCACCGAACTAACTGCGGAAGACACGGGAGCCGACGATGCTGTCGGAATGCTCTGGGTTAAACTGCGAATTCGTTTGCCCAGTATTTCCAGATCGGAAGGTTTTAAGATAAAATAATCTACTCCTAAAACCATGGCCTGATGAGTTAGCGATTCTTGCCCAAATGCAGTGAGCATAATCACCTTTGGTCGATTTGCAGCAGCCCTACAATTAATTCTTTCCAAAACACCTAACCCATCCAAACTTGGCATAACCAAATCGATAATAACCAGATCAGGTTCTTGGGACTGAATCAGATCCCAGGCCTCTACACCATTGTACGCTAACCCTACCACCTCGAGGTCGTCCTGGCTATGAAGAAAATCCTGCAGCATTTGGCATAAATTCCGGTTATCATCGGCCACGACAATTTTAACTCTTTTTCCCATTTTAATTATCATCCTGCCTTACGAAATTTTTCCGGCCTATATCTCGCTATAATGTCATTATTTTTCTTACCTTTTTGCCGGTGACCCTATTATACGTTAGCTTCCATGTCGAAAACGCAAAAAAAAGGGAACTCTCATAATTAACCATTTTTAATCAATCCCTTTGAAATTAAGGGTTTTCTGAATCATCTTGTATTAATTTTCTCGTTAAATATTTCCATTATTCTCCAGCCTGGTCAATGCCCGGGGCATTTTCACGAATCTACAAGAATATTAAGTCTTAATATCGGTAAGTTTTCCGTAAAAAGTTGCAACGGTATTTAGTACCGCCCAATTATAAATTTCATTGCCCTTCAGTTCTTACTAAATGCATAACCATTCAATAATAAGGGAACATTTAACCTGAGTTTAATAAAGGAGGGTATTGGTTAATGAAAGCATATGTAGACGAAAACTGTATAGGCTGTGGTGCTTGTGCATCCATTTGCCCGGAAGTATTCCAAATGAATGATGAGGGATTAGCTGAAGCTTATGTAGACCCTGTTCCCAGTGAACTTGAAGAGTCTGCTCAGGAAGCGGCAGATGACTGCCCCGTGGATGCAATTCATCTTGATTAATAATATTTAATTATAATAACATACGGGGGCGTATCAAGTAGATACGCCCCCGAAATTTTTGGACCATATATTTAGCTTCCCTATGGAAATACGTTAAACACTAATTACCTCTTTAGCCACTTCTTGAAGCTCTTCTAAGCCAATTCGGTCAATCAGCCTTCCCAGTCGTTCTTGGGGTTTTGCTTTTTCTTTATAATAATCTATGACTGCATCCATAACGGGGATGAGCTGATCTCCTTGGAGATTCTCAATCAACAAGTCTCCACGGCGGGGTTTTACGCCGCCATTTCCGCCTACATAAACGTGGTAGCCCTTACTTGTTCCCATAATACCCAGATCCACATTCATAGAATCGGTACACTTATTGGGACACCCGGCCATACCGATTTTGAATTTAGAAGGAAGAGACATCCCATGGTAACGCTTATCGATCTCCATACCGATACCCAAAGTCTCTTGCAAGCCGCGTTTGCAAAATGTACTCCCCGGGCAAACTTTAACATTACGGACACAGAGGCCCACAGCATGTCCGGGGTCCATACCCAGATCATCCCAAGCCTTGGGAATATCTTCGGAATTTAAGCCTACTATGGCAATCCTTTGAGCAGAGGTAACTTTAATCGCTGCTGCCTGGTATTTTTCCGCTACATCGGCAATTTTACGCAATATCTCCGGGGTAGCAACTCCGGCCGGAATATGTGGGGCAATTGCATAAGTCTTTTTGTCCATTTGCAAGATTGCGCCCTTCGGCTGAGCCTTAGCTTTTGCTTCCTCAGACATTTCTCCTTGCTCTACGGCATTAACTGCTTCCAGTAGTTTTTGCGGATCAAGTTTATGCATCTGAGCGGCATTAAGCAAGGTTTCATTCACAGAAAAAGGGCAGCCCAAGCAGTGCAGACCCAATTCCTGCATGGCTTCGACCGTCTTCGGGTTGGCAGCCATAATATCCTTCAGCTTCATATCTAATGTAAATCTCATCTTAAAAACACCTCAAATATTCTTAGCCATGAATCAACATCGGCAAACAATGAACACAAACATGCTTTTCATCCCCTTGGTGAACATAAGTCATAACAGGGGTGAGTTCGCTGGTAGTCCCACAATGGGAGCACTCTAATTCTACATTTTCTTTCTTAGTATCGGCCATTATTATGATCCTCCTTTGATATTATGGCTTAATCGTAGCAAAGGGCGAAAACAAATGGTGTGACCTAGCGCACTTCTACGTGTGTTTTTATGAACACCTAACCATTCTTACTATTTCAGTCTAAACCTTTATGAAAGGAATTATACTTACCAAAGCAAAAACGCGCTTGCCAGCGCGTTAGACCTATCCTTGAGAGGCCAAGGATTGAGCATTAAGTTTTTGAATTTGATTAATTTTCCACCCCAGGTCAGTAGGTTGAGTTTCCATTAAGTAAGTTTCTACGATCTTTTCCTTAATTGGAGATGTCCATTCCACATTAACCAGCACAATATTCGGATTTGGATAGTTCCCAAACTCCAGCTTTTTTAAGCTGATTAAAGGATTGTCTTTGACCCGATTTTTCCACAGAGCATATTCCTGCTGCCCCAAGGGATTTAAGTTCTTGGGGTCAATGAGCTGTTCGGCCAGATCGAGCTGCCTTGTGTCTAAATAACCCCAAAAACGTTGGACCGCTGCCTGGGGTGAATCTGCATATTGGGGCTCCGACAAAGCTACCATAACTGCTTGGGGTGACTTCCAGGCAACTATTCCAAATAAACAAATTAAGGTTATTCCCAACAGCCAGACATAACGACTACGAGTCATGTCCTCCCTCCTTGCTTGTCTTTTCTCTAATACTTATGGGAGGGAGGGCTCTTTAATGTCATGTCTTAAGTAAATATTTCTTAGTTGAATACTTTACGGAGAAAACCGAGTATGAACTCAGGCAAACGGACATAGTAAACCTTCATTCAAATCACCTCTTTCCTTCTCAATAGTCTATGCATTGGTTCACTAGGTGGGACTTAAATTATCTGGTAATTTTTCACTGCTTCTTCAAGTTGGGCAACGAGCAGTTTTTCTTCCTCTGTGCTTGCCGTAAAGTAAAGTCGTCCGATGATCGAGCTGATGATCCTCAAGACATCCTCAACAACTAGTTTCTCTCTCATCGCCAATTGTGCACTTGTTTCAACCAGGGCAATGCCAAATTGATGCCCAACTCCTTCTTTCATTGTTTTCATGCAGGTTTTCCCTAATAGTCTCATCACCATAGAGGCCTCTTGGGCATCGAGCTGACGAATTGCATCAATAACTGTAGTTAATCCCTGAACCATTCTTAACCCCACATTGGCCCAATTAACTTGTTGATTATCCATGTTCTTCCCTCCATGCGAGTGTTTCCGTGCCATACTATATGCAAGGGGACTAGAATG
>NZ_CEVWNY010000137.1:0-7035 GCF_982384815.1 Desulfitobacterium sp.
AGAAATGTTCCATGCCATCAATAACCTAATTGCGCGAGGGGAATCACTTGAATGGGGTAAATTCCGCACCGGATCGGTAGGAATTTCCGGAACAGAAAAATATAAAGCACCTAGCTGGCAGGAACTTGATCAGATCTTCGACACTGAGCTCCCGATTATCCTTAGCGACTTCCATCCGGTGGAGCAGGCCATTCGATTGTTTCTTTGGGCAGCTTATAATCAGTTTTACTGGGACGGAAATAAACGAACAGCGCGCCTAATGGCAAGCGGAATTCTGATCAATGCCGGTTATGGTGTGTTTAATATCCGGGCAAAAGATATTCTGGAATTTAACACTTTAATGGTCGACTTCTATGAAACAGCCCAGGCAAATGAGATAGTTAAGTTCCTAGCAGAAAAGTGTATTCGCTACTACGAATCTACTTAAGAGCAACAAATAAGTATAAAGAAAACCTCCAAAAAGCTTGGCCTAACCCCGTAAAACTACTGGTTAAACTAACCAAACCATGATATATTAGAGTCAAAGGAGGGGAACCCATGGATATAGCTGCTTTATCAATTATCTCCAATCAGGTACAACTGAAACAACAAGCTTCTCTTTCTGTCATGAAGATGGTTATGAACACCTCTACGGAGCAAACCCAAGCCCTGATGGAAATGGCTTCGGGAATGACCGGCGACATGGAGTTATCTGTGAATCCTCATCTTGGGAGTAAGCTTGATGTATCTGTATGATGAAGTCATTGAATTTTCTTATTTCCTATATAGAATAAGTCAAAAGACCGTAGCTGAACTAACTGTATAGTTCATTGCTACGGTCTTTTTATATAGTTCGTTTTCGATTTACAATTCGTTACACCTCAAAATACCGATTTCAAATCAATGAGCAGGCTACCACAACATCCACAGCCTCCAATAAGAATCCCATGTTTAGCTGTTAAACTGTCCAAGTCTTTAAGAAATGCACCTATGCGTTCATTCTTCACGGCCGATACCTCCACTATGTATAACGAGTATCGCAATTTAAATTTCGAATCAATTCGAAATTTATCCTCAGACTTCACTTATAATCCGTTTTAAAACTCCTTCTGACAAGATTTCTTCAAGATATTATCTAACGAGTTCCCTTCTTTTTCTGTAAAATCCTTCTTCTCGAAATGCTTGTATGCTATAATTGATTTTGTAACAGAAAAGGCTTGCAGGGCGGTCGGCATTCCTCCGAAGGGAGGTGATGCCATGGAAGTATATGAGGCTTTAATGCTAATGATCTCTTTTGGAACATTAGTTGCCTTTCTACTTACCTCCGATAAACGGAAATAGACCGCCCCTGCCCAAAGGTTCGGTCTATTCCGCACTCTTGACGCCGACCGCTCTTCAAGCGGCTGTTACAGGGGAGCCATGTTTGCAGCATGGCTCCTCTTTTGATATTAGTATACCACATTCTCAATCAAAAAATAACTACTGCCAATTTTTTATTTTTGCTGTTAGGGGCAAATGGTCATTTCAACTCACAGCCTCCACTAAGAATCCCATGTTTGGGTGTCAAACCAATTCGAAATTATACTTAGACTCCGCCTTTAATCCGTTTTAAAACTTCTTCTTCTGACAAGGTTCCTTCAAGATACTGTAAGTGCATCTGTCGCTAGATAACCTTATGCTTCAAGATAATATATACCTTGTTCGGTGTCATCTAAAGGTTGAATTATTCAAGCCTGTCCTCCGTTATCTGAACATTTCGATTATTGCCAAGTGTCGGAATATATGATAAAATTCATTGAATGAATATTCATTCACTGGTTTTATCATATATAATTTGTCGGAATTTACTGAATGGAGGGCGACGGCGGTAATGAACGAAAAAGCGGGAGTTATTTACGAAGACGTGCAAAAGTGTGTCGATGAAGTTATCCAATATGTCGGCAAAGATATTACCTTTTGCATGACCCTGGCTCTGGGCAAACCCATACTTTTGGCTAATGAACTATATCGGCGGGCTAAAGAGGATCCGGATCTTAAGCTTAAAATAATCACAGCTTTACCCTTAGAAAAGCCCAAAGGACATTCGGAACTGGAAAAGCGATTTTTAGGACCCCTGTCGGAACGGATTTTTGCCGGTGTCCCGGAATTCGACTTTATGCTTGATTTTCGAGCCGGACGCTTGGCCAAAAATGTCGAGGTCCTGGAGTTCTTTTCTAAAGCGGGCAGCTATCTTAATTACCCGGAAGCGCAGCAGAACCATATAGCTTCCAACTATACTCATGTCTATCGGGATGCCGAAGCCCTGGGGGCTAATGTTTTTGCGCAGTTGATCGCGTATCGGGAAATCGACGGCAAAACAATGTACTCCATGGCCTGTAATCCGGATGTTTGTTTAGAAGCTGCTAGAGGTTTTAAAAGAATGCGGGCCGAAGGGAAAAAAGTCGCCTTAATCGCAGAGGCGAATAAGAATATGCCCTTTATGTATGGGGATGCGGTAGTAGAGGCAGATACCTATGACATCATTATGCAAGGACCCCAATACGACTATGAACTTTTCGGTCCACCCAAAGACCCTGTCGCCCTCGCCGATCACATGATCGGGATCAATGTCAGCACCTTGGTTAAAGACGGCGGCACGATCCAGGTGGGAATCGGTGCCCTGGGCGACGCCATTGCCTCAGGACTGATTATGCGCAACGACCATAATGCAATATATCGAGAAGTTCTGGAAAAGGCCGGCATCCTCAAACGGTATGGAAAACTGATCGCCGACTGGGGGGATATCGGGGTTTTTGAGAAAGGACTTTATGGATCCTCCGAGATGTTCGTTGATGCCTTTATGCAGATGTATAAAGGTAAGATTCTCAAAAGAAAGGTCTACGAAAGTATTCCTCTTATGAAGCTGATCAATGCCGGAAAGTTGGCCCCCGATTACATTCCCCCGGATATCATTAGTCAGCTCATTGAAATGAAAGCCATTCATTCCAAACTAAGTGCGGAGGATTTCGCTTTTCTAACCCAGTTCGGGATCCTGCGCCAAGGTCTTATATATGAAAATGATTACATTCTGGATAAGGACACTAAATACAGCACGGATTTACATAACGCAGAAAACTTGGGGTTGTTCAGCCGGCTTCTTGGTCGGAAGCTTTTAGGCGGTCAAGTGATTCTCGGTGCCTTCTTTCTCGGCCCCAAAGCCTTTTATCAGGCACTTAATGACATGAGCGAAGAAGAAAGAGAGCTATTCGGTATGTCAGGGGTGGACAAGGTAAACCAGCTCTATGGCGGGGAGGAATTAAGATCCCTGCAGCGCAAAGACGCCCGCTTTATCAATACCGGCATGGTGGCCACTCTTCTGGGCGCAATAGCTTCGGATCAACTGGAAGATGGCCGGGTCATCAGCGGCATCGGCGGACAGTATAATTTTGTGGCCATGGGCCAAGCCCTGCCGGATGCCCGGGCTATTATCATGATCAAAAGCACGAAAGGCTCCGGAAAAAATCTCAAGTCGAACATTGTCTTCAGTTACGGCCATTGCTCCGTACCCAAACATCTGCGGGATATCATCGTTACGGAGTACGGGATTGCCGATGTGCGCAGTAAACCGGAAAAACAAGTCATCGCCGAATTAATTAATATCGCCGATTCCCGCTTTCAAAAACAACTCCTGGAACAAGCCAAGAAAGCCGGCAAAATCCCCCTTGACTACGAAATTCCTGAAGAATATCGTCACAATACCCCCGAGAAAATCACTTCGCTGCTCAAGCCCTATCAGGCTCAGGGTGTCTTCCAGCCATTCCCTTTCGGCACGGACTTAACTGAGACGGAAATTGCCCTAGGAGGAGCCTTAAAAGGCCTGAAGAGACTATCAAGCGGCAATCCGCTAAAACTAGCCACTGGTTTGCTGCAAGAATTCCTAAGACCAATTCCCCCATCCAGCGCTTCCTACTTAGAAAGAATGAAACTCGATCAACCTGCCTCTTTCCAAGAAAGAATTTTGCGCAAAATGGTGCTTTTCGCCTTGCGCAACAATAATCTTCTGACCGGTTTACCCCCCTCTCCGCAAACCCCGAATGCGGCCGGTAATCAACAAAAATCCGCCCAAGGATGAGCAAAGACAGCGTCCCCCAAAAGGGGGCGCTGTCTGCTGCTAACCCGAAGATCATTACCTGTACTTAATCTCCGCCGTTCCCTAGTTTGTAACCGGATCTCATGAATCATGGCACTGCTCCTCTCCTAATTCACCCAGTTTATTAGGGAATCCAAAATATCACCGTATTCGCCATAATAAAAAGCGAAACCTTTTTTATACATTTCTACTCATAGTTGATGTTCGCCAAGACCCCGTAGCGCTTTAATTTCTTATAAAGTGTAACCCTGCTTATTCCCAGATGCTCCGCTACTTTTGATTTGTTGCCATGATAGTGTTCTAAAAGTTGAATTAAGGATTCCTTTTCATTAGAGAACCCTGCTTGTCCCGCCGTAAAAGGCTGGGCATTGATAAAACTAAAATGTTCTTTACTTAGCACCGGCTCTTGGCACCAGATTACAGCCCTTTCCATTACATTAATTAACTCGCGTATATTGCCGTGCCATTCATTATTCACCAGGGTGTAGATAGCCTCTGAGGAAATGCCTGTGACATTTTTTTGATACTTTTTATTAAGATGCTGCAAAAAGTATTCTATCAGGAGGGGAATATCTTCGGTTCTTTCCCGGAGGGGCGGAATCACAAACTTAATGACATTAAGGCGGTAAAACAGGTCCTCGCGAAACTTACCCTCCAGCATTGTGGAGCGCAAGTTTTTGTTAGTAGCAGCAATAAAGCGAATATCCGCGGCGATGGTGGTGGTCCCGCCAATCCGTTCAAAACACTTTTCCTCCAACACTCTTAACAGTTTGGCCTGAAGGGAAAGGGGCATATCCCCAATCTCATCAAGAAAGAGGGTGCCTTTGTGGGCCAGTTCAAATTTGCCCGGCTTGCCGCCCTTTCTGGCCCCCGTAAAGGCCCCTTCTTCGTAACCGAATAACTCTGATTCCAACAGTTCCAGCGGGATGGCCGCACAGTTGATTTTGATAAAATTACCCGAACGGCCCGACAGTTCGTGTACGGCATTGGCAATTAACTCCTTCCCGGTACCGCTTTCCCCTAGAATCAAAACCGTGGAGTTGGTCTTGGCGATAAATTGTAATTCCTTTTTCATGTTTTCCATGATTGGGTTGGCGGTGACGATTTTAGCCAGACAGGGTGGCTCATCAAGGGTCTGGCAGCCGTTTAATCCGGAGGCCCCCACCATCGATTCAAGGGTCTGAAGTTTCGATATTAGGTTCGGGTCTACCGGTTCCTGATTGATTTTAAAGATGTAGCCGTAAATGTCCTGATTGGTTTTTACTTTATGCAAGGACACCAAGTAGTTTCTTCTTCCAATATATTGGATCTCACAATAATTTTCCGGCAGGAGGGCCAACTGCACATTGGCTAACCCGGGCATTATTTCGCCGATATTTCTCCGGTCCAGATCCTTTGGCAGATCGGAAAAACTATTGGTCAGGTTACCGCTGTGAAAAGTGATGTTACCCAAGAGATCCGTAATAATTAGCAAGTCGGAGGTGTTCTGCAAAATTGCCTGGAAAGTATTGGTCAGGACCTGAGTGGTCCTCAGTTCCATGGCCACATTTTCAAGGGAGGAAAGTTCCTGGAACATAATTATGATATCTTCCAGATTAGGCTCGAACATGGGTATCAGGGAAACCATACAATTAATATTTCTAACTCTGATTTTGGGCAGAATCAGCTTCCTCTTGGTCAGGGCAACCTCTTGAACGAAGGAATTCAGCTCCGGAAAACAAGTAGCGAAGGAATTTTCGCCGGGGCTTGGTAAAGTTAAGCCCAGCATATCGTTAACGGCCTTATTGCTATGGGTAATTTTATGCCCGCGATTAACAACGACGATACCAATGGGCAAATTCTCGATGACCAGATCCAGACGATTAATGAAGATTTCCCTTTCCCAGTGCAAGCCCCGCAACAAATCGCTTTTGGAAAACACCCCACAAATTTCCCCGGCATCATTAACTACTACGGCATTGGCAACATTGGCCGCTAAAAGCTTATCGCGAATATCGTTAAAATCGTCTTCGACATGCAGGGTGGTGACATCGCGGCGATAAAAGTTACTGACGGGCATTTGGAGGGACGCCCCCTGCAGAACAAGTCGATACACCATATACTTGGTAACTATGCCGAGGAGCAGGTTGTTATCCCCGACAACACAGGCCAGATCGGAGCGATGCCCGATAAAGGCTTGAATCACCTTTTCCAGGGTGGTAGTGAGTTTTAACCTAATATAATCTGCCGTGATCAAATCCGCAGTTTTGTACATAGCTTTATCCTCCTTTGCACATGCCTCCTTAACAACTTTTCTAGATGGGGGGGAGTAATTCCTGTCTAGCCGGAATTTTATGTAAAGAGTTAACGCTTGTAAATATACAAGTGTTAACTCTTTACACATTTCTGTTCGGATTTTTCATCCCAAAGCACCTTATTTAGGGGTTTGGCATAATGAACCAGCGGTCGCGTAAGTTGGCACCGATTTTGCAGAATAATCAGAATAGTCGGAAGTCCAATCAAAGGAGGTATTGAGTTGAGCAACATTGCCAAAGTTGTCCTATCCGTGGAAGGCAAAATTGCCCTGCTTACCATTGATAACCCGCCGGTAAATGTGCTTGATGAGCAAGTGATAAGCCAACTCGATCAAGCAATTGCCAAGCTGATCGCTTTTGATCAGGTTAGGGTTGTGGTGGTAACGGGGGCCGGGGAAAAAGCCTTTGTGGCCGGTGCCGATATTCGTCAGTTCATAGCACTGGACCGGGCCGCCGGGGAGAAGTTAGTGAAACAAGGCCAAGAGGTGTTAAACAAACTTAGTGATTTACCACAGCTGGTTATTTGTGCCGTTAATGGTGTTGCTCTAGGAGGAGGGTGTGAACTGGCCTTAGCCTGTGATATCAGAGTTGTTGCCGAAAATGCTAAAATTGGGCTTCCCGAGGTGGGCCTTG
>NZ_CEVWNY010000138.1:0-6950 GCF_982384815.1 Desulfitobacterium sp.
ATCTCGTTAGTTCCTTCAAAGAGACGGTTGATCCGAGAATCCCGATACATACGCTCAATCGGGTATTCGGCAATAAAACCATAACCACCATGGATCTGTACACCCTCATCTACGGCTAGGTCCAGAACCTCAGAGGCTAGTACCTTATTCAAGGAGCATTCAATTGCATATTCTTCAAGAGCTTTGCTGGCTTCCTTGCGACAGTCCCCGGTAACATCAAGATCTTTGCAGGCCTCTTCCATTAGACCAGCAGTACGGTAGACGACGCTCTCAGCCATATAGACTTGGGTAGCAACTTCGGAGAATTTGGCTTGAATTGCACCGAAGGAGCTTAAGGGAAACGCCAAACTGCTTACGCTCGCTGGCATATTTCAAGGCTACTTCTAAGGCCATCTCAGCACTACCGATGGCAGCAGCGGCTAGCTTGAAGCGTCCAACATTGAGAATATTAAAAGCAACAACATGACCTCTGCCCAATTCACCAACTACGTTCTCTACAGGAACTGCAACATCTTCCAGAATAACTTGGCGGGTTGAGGAGCCTTTGATTCCCATCTTCTTCTCTTCAGGTCCGAAGGACACTCCCGGCATTTCCCGCTCGACGATAAAGTTAGTCAGTTTGCCGTCAACTTTGGCGTAGACTAAAAAAATATCGGCAAAACCGGCATTGGTAATGAACTGCTTGGTACCATTGAGAATATAATGGGTTCCTTCGGCGTTAAGAACTGCTGTAGTCTTTGCCCCTAGAGCGTCTGAACCAGAGCCCGGCTCGGTCAGGCAGTAGGCCGCGATTTTTTCGCCGCTGGCAAGGCCGGGAAGATATTTGGCCTTTTGCTCAGGTGTGCCAAAATAAACAATGGGCAGGGTTCCGATGCCGGTATGAGCAGCAAAGGCTACGGCAAAGGAAGCCCCCCGGGGAACCTCTTCACCTACTACAACGGTGGAGAACTTATCCATGCTCATGCCGCCAAATTCTTCGGGGACTTCTAAGCCAAGAAGCCCTAGTTCGCCGGCTTGAGCCATAAAGCCGCGGATGAGACCGTCTTCCTGCTCTTCGAGAGCCTCAATTTTCGGTCCGACCTCTTTTTCGACGAAATTACGGGTCATTTTTTTAAGCTGTAAATGATCCTCGTTTAATTCCTCAGGGACAAATACTTGTTCAGGAGTTACATCGGCAAGCAGAAAGCCGCCACCTTTAAGGCCTAATTCCAATTCCATATTTCATTATCTCCTCTCTCAATCTTATTTGAAACAGGGGGACAGGTCCCTTGTTTCAACTTGGTAAGTACTTTAGCGTAGTGATGCCTAATGCGACACAGTACGACCGTATACTATGATTACTTTGTAAAGTATGAGGTGGAACGGTGTTATTCATCGTGACAAATGTTGAAACAGAGTTCCTGTCCCCGTGTTTCACAGGAGTTCGTAGATGCCGGCGGCTCCCATGCCGCCACCGATACACATGGTAACCATGCCGTATTTGAGGCCGCGGCGTTTCATTTCGTGAAGAAGGGTGGCGGTGAGTTTGGCGCCTGTACAGCCGAGGGGATGGCCGAAGGCGATGGCACCGCCATTGGGGTTAACTTTAGCGGGGTCAATCTCTAAGGTTTTGATAATTGCCAAAGCTTGGGCGGCAAAGGCTTCATTGAGCTCAAAAAGGTCGATTTGATCAAGGGTTAAGCCCACTTGCTTGAGTACTTTGGGAATAGCTTTAATGGGACCGATCCCCATGAGTTCGGCCTCAACGCCGGCGACGGCGAAACCCCGCCATACTGCCAGGGGTTTAACCCCCAGCTCTTTTACCTTATTTTCGGACATAAGCAGAGTCGCTGCCGCTCCATCACTGGTCTGGGAGGAGTTCCCGGCCGTGACGGTTCCGCCGTTCATGAAGGCGGGTTTTAGCTTACCCAGAGACCCAACTGTACTATCCGGGCGAATTCCTTCGTCTTTACTAAACCAAACTTCACCTTTTTTGCCACTGGAGATCAAAACGGGAACAATTTCTTCGTCAAAGCGTCCGCTTGTTTGGGCGGCATGGGCTTTTTGATGACTGGCTACGGCAAATTCATCCTGCTGTTCCCGGGTAACTTCATATTTTTTAGCCACATTCTCAGCAGTAAGTCCCATGGAAAGGTAGACTTCCGGATAATGCTCGATCATATAGGGGTTGGGGGCCGGCTTGCCGCCACCCATGGGTACTGAAGACATGCTTTCAGCACCACCGGCTAACATAACCTCCGCTTCACCCAGTCTGATGCGGTCAGCAGCTATGGAAATGGCTTGAAGTCCGGAGGAACAGAGTCTATTGATGGTTTGTCCCGACACATCAATAGGAAGTCCCGCCCGCAGGGCTATAACCCGGGCCATGTTCATCCCCTGTTCTCCCTCAGGGAAGGAGCAACCGATAACACAATCATCGATATCGGCAAGATTTAAGTTAGGAACACTTTTTAATACATCCTGAATAACAAAGGCCCCTAAATCGTCCGGACGCATATGGGCTAAGGACCCTCTGCCGGATTTTCCTATGGCGGTACGTTTTGCTTCAATAACAAATGCTTCTTTCATTACCCTTCACCTCCTAATTCCTTAATGGCTTATTCTTAGTGAGCATATGACGGATGCGGTCAAGTGTCTTAGGTTCTCCGGCAAGGCTTAGGAACACTTCCCGCTCCAGATCCAGGAGATATTGTTCATCCACCAAGGTGCCGGCAGGTTTATCGCCACCGGTCATGGCATAAGCGAGTTTTTTCCCTAAGTGGGCATCATATTCGGAGATATAACGTCCTTCCTTCATGCCGTATAAGGCCAATTCCAAGAAGGCGCGGATTCCCGGCCCGGCTACTTTAACCTTTTGGGGAATGTTGGGACGGAAGTTCCGTGCTAAATCAATGACACGGGCTTTAGCATCCAACAGGACATGGTCGGCGTTCATACTATAGCGGTCATGATCCCGCATGAACCCGAGGTTTTTAGCCATTTCGGCACTAGTCGAAACTTGAGCCATAGCCACTACTTCAAAGCGCTTAGCAAAGAAGTAATCGGGAGCAACCACTACACCGGGAAGTACCCCTTCCATAGCGCGAATAGCCATTTCCTTGGTTCCGCCACCACCGGGAATAAGACCTACACCTAGCTCAACCAAACCCATATAGGTCTCAGCGGAAGCTTGGATAGCATGGGAATGGAGACAAACTTCGGTTCCGCCGCCAAGGGTCATGCCGAAGGGAGCAGCCACAACGGGCTTCTTGGCATATTTTAAGGCCATGGTTCCCCTTTGGAATTCTCGAACCATCATATCCAGCTCGTCCCAATTCTCTTCTTCCGCTTCCATCATGATCAGCATCAAGTTAGCGCCAACGGCGAAATTCTTACCTTGGCTGCCGATCACCATACCAAGATAGTTTTTCTCCACTTCTGCCAGGGACTTGTGGATCATGTTCATGATGTCGCCACCGATGGAGTTGTTGGGGGAATGGAACTCAAGACAAGCGACCCCATCACCCATATCAACGAGGCTGGCACCGGCATTACCAAAAATCTTCTTGCCTTGTTTATGGGCTTGCTTAAGGGAGAAGGAATATGGGCTGGCAGCTTTCTCCTTATACTCGCCGTCGGCATAGTACAAGGTGCCCCCGCTCTTAGTTTTTTGATAGAAGCTATCTTTACCATCAGCCAAAAGCTTTGCTACGATTTCCGGCAAAGTACCGCCCTCGGCAACAATGCGATCGGCTGTAGCTTTGACCCCTAAGGCATCCCAGGTTTCGAAGGGACCCATTTCCCAGTTGAAGCCTAGCTTCATGCCGGCGTCTACCGCAGTGATATCATCGGCGATTTGGGGGGCCAGCCGGGCAGCATAGAGGAGAACTTCTTTCAAAACGTTCCAAGCAAATTCTGCCCCTGCATCTTTACCGTTTACTAAGGTTTTGACCTTATCTTTAAGACCTCCCGCGTTTTTGGCTTTATCCAGGGAGGCAAACTTAATCTTTTTCTTGGGTACATACTCTAAGGTGTTTGGATCAAGAACCAGGGTTTCCCTGCCCTGTGGAGTCTGGACTTTTTTATAAAAACCTTGTTTACTCTTATCGCCAATCCAACCATTTTTGATCATGGTGTGGATGAATTCCGGCATGACGAAGAATTCCTTCTCTTCCGGAACACTATCGCCCACATTGTTGGCGACATGGACAAAGGTGTCTAAGCCTACCATATCAACGGTCCGGAAGGAAGCAGACTTAGGACGCCCCATGATCGGACCGGTTAAAGCATCCACTTCATCGATTGTCAAACCCGAACGCTGCATTTCCCTTATGGTAGCGGCTAAGCCGAAAACGCCGATTCGGTTGGCAATAAAGTTCGGGGTATCCTTAGCATAAACTACTCCTTTGCCCAGGACCCGTTCTGCAAATTCCTCCATCTCTTTGATGACTTCCGGATCGGTATTCGGTCCGGGAATCAATTCAAAAAGCTTCATATAACGAGGTGGGTTAAAGAAATGGGTGCCAAAGAAATATTTAGTAAAATCTTCAGGAAGTCCCTCTGTCATTGCTTTCAAAGAAATTCCCGAGGTATTGGAGGTAACAATCGTTCCGGGGCGGACATTTTGCGCAACCTTCTTAAAGAGGTCAATCTTAATGTCTAAACGCTCCACAACCACTTCAATGACCCAGTCCACTTCCTTTAAGCGAGCCAAATCGTCCTCAAAATTCCCTACTTCGATCCGCTCCGCAAATTCCGGAACGAATAAAGGAGCCGGATTCATCTTGATCAGCTTGGCCTTATTGGCCGCAGCGATACGATTTCTAACCTTGGGAGACTCCAGAGTTAGTCCTGCCGCCTCTTCCTCCGGCAGCAAACTAGTGGGTACGATGTCCAGAAGCAAACTGGGAATCCCGGCATTGGCCAGATGGGCGGCAATGGTGCTTCCCATAACTCCCGAGCCTAAAACCGCTACCTTGTAAATGGGCATATTCATCCTCCTTCTCTTCTTTAGCTTTTTGTTATCTTGAACTGTTTTACCTATACAATCTTTATGTCTATCCTCAGCTAAGTTTCCATATATTATGAATATTCTGATACCCAAAACCAAAAAAAGTCCTTAGGCCTTTTTTTGAGCCGACAAGCGATCTTTCTCACTTTTTAAATCCGTTCTCCGAAGTCGGTAATTTTTTCTCTCCCGCTTTTTCCTCTTCCCTCTTCCCTATTCTTTCGGCAACCCGAGAGCTCCCGAAAACAGCTCCAGCATACAGTCTGTGTCCTTGCTTAAAGACCGCTCGGACCGTGCAAAAATCCAATCAGTAGTCGCCCTATCGATGGTACCAAAAATCATTTGGCGGGCAACACGCACATTGAGTGAAGGAATGATTTCATTTTGCTTGATTCCTTCTTCAATCACCTCCTCAACCAAGCGGAAGTACTCCCTTAGCGGAACGGCAATAGCACTATACAAGCCTGAATTAGGTTGTCTTAACTCGACTTGTGTAACGGTTGCCAAAGCACGATTGTTCTCCATATGGGTAAAATGAGTGTGAACGATTGCCCGCAGGCGACTCCGTGTATCCTTGCAGGATTCCATTCTCCTACGGATAAGAAGAATAAAGTCCCCCATTCTCTCTTCAAAGAGCTTCACTAAAATGTCTTCCTTGTTCTTAAAATAGAGGTAAATGGTCCCGTCAGCTACTCCCGCGATGCGAGCGATCTTCGATACTTGACACGAATGATAGCCAACCTCTGCAAATGCTTCTATTGCTGCATCTAAAATTCTTTCATATTTGTCCTCACGGGAAACAGCCATAATTCGTCATCCTTTACTTGCTTTTTGCCTTTATTAGACATCCTTTTCTCAAGATTGTCAATGCAATCCCTCTACATAAACAAGGCTGTCCCTAGGCACTTTAACCGCATCAGACTTTTATGCTGCATGAGCAATATTATTTTTTTTCTTAAGCCAGTTGTTTTTTGAACTCTTCCGTAAGTAAGGGAACAATTTCATAAAGGTCACCAACAATGCCATAGTCCGCAACGGTAAAAATATTGGCTTCCGGGTCCTTATTAATAGCCACTATGACTTTGGAAGAGCCCATCCCCGCTAGGTGCTGAATAGCTCCAGAAATACCACAAGCAATGTAAAGGGTTGGGGAAACGGTCTTACCCGTTTGACCAACTTGGTATTTATACTCCCGGTAACCGGAATCCACGGCTGCCCGCGAAGCCCCAACGGCTGCACCGAGGGTATCCGCCAAGTCTTCGAGAATTTTGAAGTTTTCGGCATTCTTCATGGCCCGCCCACCGGAAACGATAATATTGGCATCGGTAAGCTCGGGACGGCTGGAGGCCTGACGAACTACTTCTTTGACAATGGTTTTTAGGTCTGCGGCATCGATAGCAGCGGCAACCTCCACTACCTCCCCTTGGCGATCGGGATTTGGGGCAGCAATACTAAAACTGTTGGGTCGGATGGTCGCTAAAATAGGACGTGCATCGGTGGCTACTTCCGCATAGGCTTTTCCGGCGTAGATAGGACGCTTAAAGCGTAGTTTGGCAGAGGGATCGACTGTTACTGCTACACAGTCGGAAGCACAGCCAACACCTAAACGCTGAGCAAGGCGGGGGGCAAGATCCCGGCCGATTCCGGTGTTGCCCATGAGCACAACTTCCGGATCTTCATCACGAATTACCCGATTTAACACAGAGGTATAAGCTCCGGTAGTATAATCCTTTAAGGCCGGATCCTCCGCCACAATGACCCTATCGGCACCATAGGAGGCTGCCGCGGCCGCTAAATCCTTAACTCCTTGGCCAAGCAATACACCGGTAACTTCTAATCCGGCCTTGTCGGCTAAACGCCGCCCTTCACTTAAAAGCTCCAAGGAGACCTTGCGAAGCTCCCCGTTATACTGTTCAAGTACAACTAAAATTCCCTTGGGCATCCTTTCTCAATCCTCTCTTGT
>NZ_CEVWNY010000139.1:0-6809 GCF_982384815.1 Desulfitobacterium sp.
GTTGGTTAGGCCCGGTAGGTGTGATTTCGAAAGCTGCTTTGGCATCAAGCCAGCTCACCGCTCCGCACAGTCCTACCCGCTCCGGTGTTACGATGCAAACATGATTGGGGGCAAAGGACTGACAAAGGAGGCAAGAATAAAACTCTTCAACATTTTCATCGGTAAGGCTCTTCAAGCGGGCGTCACGGGCACGATAACGTTCACGAGCTTTTACGATATTTTCTTCTACTATTTGTTGATCGGTAATAATTGTGACTTGAACCCGGTCAACAATAGCAGGAAATTCTTGTTTAAATTTGGCCAAGAGCAGTTCGCCAATGTGTTTAATTAAGAAGCCTTTGGCTCTGGCATCCTTGGAGATACGCACCCAGCAAAGATCCCGCTGGGCTACGTGCCAGACTCCCTCACCATAGTTAGTGAAGTAGTGGATGCGGCGCTCCAGAACCCCTTCGAAGTCCTCTTGCATTTTACGGCCATAAATATCTACCATAATCCCTAGGGGAAGCCTGGTTCCTTCGGGAACAGTATCAATCTCCGGCCCGATAACCGTAACTTGGCCATCAACAACGTCATCCGGTCCAACCATGCTCACTAATTCGAAAGCAGTTGTTCTACCGCCACCGAACTCAACGTAGGTATCTCCTTTACGAATAGTTTCTCCTTCGAAGGCGGGACCAAAGTTAACCGGAATGGGGACCTCAATATTGGTAAGTTTAATGCCCCGTACTTCTAAAGCTAGGGGAACGATCTTTTCATAATCGGGCTCAGAAATATACCAATCGGGAATCTGCATATCCTCGCCTAATTCTTGGTCGGTGAGAACAGGGAAGCCCATGAAAATGGCCCCCATCTCAGCCGCTACTTTGACATCATCCAATTCCCCTAAATGGAGAACGAAGGCCCGTACCCGGCGATGCTGATAATCACGATGCTGCTCTCTTTGACCGGCGGGAATTCCCCCGAAAGCCAGACCTGCCCGGAAAGCATAGTTTACAGCATGGATAACCTGGGTAAAGTTCCCTAAGGGGAAGGCGATATAGTCCTCACCGATTTTAACGTTTTCCTCGAGAAGCTGTTCGATAACCTCATCACAGAGGAAGATCATGAAACCTTTACCCATTAGGTTATCAACGATTTTTTTCGCTGCTTGTGAATCTTTAGCCCTACCCAAAATAACGGCAACACCGGGGATGGTCCAGTCAACCATTTTAATCCCGTGTTTACGAACAATAGGGTCCCCTAAGAAACCGGTCCAAGGGGCGACTTTGGGCTCGTCATTACGGAGATAATGAATTGTTTCGATAATTTCAGCGGCATAGAGAACGGATTCCCCCCAGAGGCGGGCGTTCTCAAAAGTGAATTCCATTTTAACTTGATTTCTCAAACGATTGAGAATCGGTACAAGCTCACCAAGAGTAGTAACCTTTTCACCGGAAAGACAGGTTATGACCGGAAGGTGGTAAGCGGTGTCCGGATAGCCGATCGTTTGTTGCGGACCGTAGTCCTTAATGGCGCGGTTTAAGAGAATTTCCGCATAGCTCATGGCCGTAATTGTTCCGTCATAGGCCTTGCGGAGTAATTTTTTTGGTTCTTTCGCAGGATCTTTGATAGCATCAGCATAAATTTGCTCCATGGACATAATCACTTCCTCCTTTCCTTACCAACCTTGAGCAATAGCCGTATTGAATTTTTCGGCAGTTTGCTTATGAATTCTTAGTTTCCAGGTTCTATATTCGAGAGCATTTAAGATTTTTTGCGCAGCAATCTTTTCGTCTACTTCAAAAATGAAGTTACCACCAAATACATCATGGGCAATTTGAGTAGCAATTCCATAGATCAAATCACTGCCTTCTAAGTAGGGCATGGTTCCAACATGAGTAGGAATACCCATGGATACACAGTAAGATCCAATGGCAACAGCCTTTTCATGCATTGCCTCAGGAGCTGAAGCTGCAAAAGGAACTTTTGGTGTATCAACACCCAGTTCAGTAGCCATAGCTTGAACCAAATCCATACCGCGGCTGTTATCTACACAGGAACCGATATGGAATACCAAGGGTAATTTGGCCGCAAGCTGTGGGTTAGCTTCCTCAAGTGTTCTAATGAAGCTCTTAAGGCCTTCCCCGGCATATTTGTCCACAGCTTCGGAATTCATTAAGCCTAACTTGGCAAAGGCCCCGGCAGAACATCCTGTAGCCACTACGAAAACATCATTCTTGACGAGTTCTTTAAGAATAGAAGCGTGGGACTCGTCCTGCTGACGCTTTAAGTTGTTACAGCCTGCCATTTGTACGACGCCCTTAATTTGACCGCTCAGGATTGCATCTGTAAGCACAGAGAAAGGACGTTCAGGGTTGATTTTGGAGAAAATATCCGCCAAAGCTTCCATACTGAATCCCGCCACTAAGCTGTTACGCTCTTTAGAAAGAGCGATCTTCTTGGGATCGCGATTCTTATAAGCTTCAATCGCAATTCTCACGAGCTTTTTAGCGTCTTCTAAAGCTGATTCAGCTCTGAAGGCCAAGTGTTGTGCACTGGGAACCTTCATAATAGCTTCGGTGGTAATCATCTTGGTATGGTAGCAATCACACAATTGCTGAAGGGAAGGATAAATACATTGAATATCAACTACCATGGCATCAAGAACACCGGTTAAGACGGCCATTTCTTGAGAAGCAGAGGATGTGGCCAAATACACGCCCTCACGCATGAGCAGCTCATTACCGGTACAGCAAATACCAACGATATTAACGCCTTGAGCCCCTACTTTTTGGGCTTCGGCCTTTAATTCCCGGGCTGCGGTAACAACCATTTCGGAAAGAACAGGGTTATGGCCATGAACGGCAATGTTGACCATTTTTTCATCAATAACCCCGAGATTGGCCTCGGAAACAATCGGTTCGGGAATACCAAATAAGACATCACTAAGAGTAGTTCCGATATATTCTCCCGTTAAATCGGCAAGGGAGCCTTTTAGGCCGCCAAAAATTATATTAACCGGGTCTGCATCCACCCCTTGAGCTGTTTGCGCTAAGAGCTCGGTACAAGTACCATCGATAGAACGGGGCATGATATTGGTATCTCTGAACTTGCTTCTGCGTTGCTCAATTAAGAATGAGTCAAGGAATTTAGCAGGTTCATCTTTATATCTGCCAAAATCTTCATAAGCTGATTCCGCAACATCTTTGAGGATCTCCATATCCTCTCTGTTTAAGGTCTCGACACCGAGTTTTTCGGCTAACTTATGAAGTTTTTGTGGAGATTTGATTTCATAGTCAGCAGTCTTTCCTTCAACGAGTTCATGTACAGTATGAAGTACATGTCTCGCATGCTCCGAGTGGGATGCAGCTCCGGCAGCAATCATTCGAACTAAGTTTCTTGAAACAATTGTATATGCTGTAGCACCGCATATACCTCTGCTGGCAGGACCTTCATCAGCTTTAACCCGACAGGGTCCGGCAAGACAAATACGACAGCAAATCCCTTTATAGCCAAAGCCGCATTGGGGTTGTTGGGCTACAAAACGATCAAAGACTGTCTCCAGTTTGTTTTCTTGCGCAACTTTGAGCATTTCCAGGGTTCCCGGATCGCTTGTGCGCAATGGGTTTTTGGGGTCCACCACACGTGGCGCATTAGAGGGCCGTGCGGTGTGTGTCAAATCCCGATATCTTGGCATTGTTTAACCTCCTCTTTTTTCCTTTTGTTTTCCACCTTGTTTACGTGCTCTTAGTTATGTGCCTTATGAATCTCTCCTCTCCATTAGTTTTCTATAAATAGATTCTAGTTGGGAACCTGGAGCACCATTAGGAAAAGAAGAATTATCTGTATGAATTGACATATCAAGTAGTTCTTCACTAAAGGGAATTAACCCGAGCAGTTCTTTGTCCGTAAATTGTGCTTTAAGAAAATCTTCGTCTTTTGGTGAACGAATTTTGTTACCTACTACAGCTACTTCCGGAATTCCCAGTTCTTGAGCAAGCTTTTGAATTACCCGCACTGTATGAGTGCTGACGGTACTGGCTTCAGTGACAATAACTAAAATATCAACACCTCGGGCCGTTCCCCGGGTCAGTTGTTCAATACCTGCCCCCATATCTAAAATTACTGTGTCTTGTTCGGATAGAATCAAGGAATTGACTAAAGCATGTAAAAAACTATTTTCTTTACAGTAGCAAGAAGTACCGCCACCTTTGACATTACCCATCCTAAAAAAGCGAATGGGGCCTACTTGAATAGAGTAATCGTCTAAAATATCATCGACTTGGGGATTGAGCGGATAAAATGCACCACTACCTCCCATACGCTGCTCAATTAATTCCTTCATCTCAACGATAGGTTTCAGCTGAGCCAAAACATCCTCTGAAATACCTAAAACCGTTCCTAGACTTGCATCAGGATCAGCGTCCACGGCAATTACCCGCATTCCTTGCTCTGATAAAAAATAGGCTAAATTGGCAGCAAAAGTTGTCTTGCCAACTCCTCCCTTACCCGAAATTGCAATTTTCATCGACTTCATCTCCTATAACATTGCTAAGTGTGTAGTGTTTCACAATATTTTTTCCTGCTACATGTACTCACTATATGACAGACAAGGTTTTTTATATGACAAAACAACTGAATAATTGTATTCTCCATAAATAAATGAAATCCTCTAAAATTCTGAAAATTTTATGTTTTCTATTAAATGATTTTTTACACATACTTTAACCCAGTTCTTCAGCCATGTGAAATATAGTTCTATTAGAGTTAATATTCGCCTACGTTTCCAGGTTTTCCTTTAATTATAATAAGAAAAATGAAGTTTTAATATTCAGATATATAAAAAAACTCAGATCCCTTAGCGGAACTGAGTTAAATTAGTAATTAATTGTATATATCATTCTGACCACGGAAGGAAAGCAAGTCCTAAAGCACCTGGGCCAACATGCGTCGCAATAACAGGTCCCGCTTCAAAGATACGAATATCCTGACCCGGATATTTTTCTGAAAGCTCCTTGGCTATCTCTTTTGCTTCATCGGACGCACTTACATGAATTACCCCAATCCGATAAGACTCTTTACTGGAAAGGGCACGGTCTAATTCTGAGTAAACCCGCTGAAGCGCCCGGTTCTTTGACCGAACTTTATCAAAAACGTCGATAATTCCTTCTTCATTAAAATACAAAATGGGTTTTATCTGCAGCAAGGTGCCGAAAAGTGCTGAAGCCCCACCGATTCTGCCCCCACGATGGAGATATTCCAAGGTATCTACGATAAAATAAAGCTCGCATCTTTGGCTTATTGAAAACAGCTTAGTCATTATTTCTTGAGCACCCAAACCTTCTTCTGCCCAATCGGCTGCCGCCCAGGCCAATAGTCCTAAACCTAAAGCTGATGACCGAGAATCATAAATTTGGATGTTTTTATTACCGAGCAAGTCCTTAGCCATAACTGCTGAGGAAAAAGTGCCGCTAATTTTTTGGGATAAGTGAATACTAATAATTTCTTCATATCCATCCTTAAAGGCTTGATTATAAACTTCCAGAAACGTTCCCACAGAAGGCTGTGAGGTAGTTGAAGAGCCAGTAATATTAGCCAGTTTAGAAAAGAAGGCTGTATTTGATAACTCAGTTTCCAAGAAAGTTTCGTCACCAATATTAACATTGAGTGAAGCAAGACGAATATCGTATTTTTTAATAATATCTTGGGTTAAATAGCCTGTAGAATCCATTATAATCGCGGTTTTTCTCATTTTTCTCTCCCCCGCTCTATATATTTTGTCCATTTTTCGATTATAGGTTAAAGTATATAGGAAAAAGGACCTGCTATCAATAAAAGAGTAAAGTAAAAAACTCGCAAATTGAGCCAATTTTTTTACTTTGATACCGAGTTGTCCACCCCTCTGAATACAGTATGCATATTGCCTCGACAACTTGACAGATTGTGAGCATTTTGTTATATTATTATTTGTTCTAGAAAAACGGGGCGTGGCGCAGTTTGGTAGCGTGCTTGGTTCGGGACCAAGAGGCCGCAGGTTCGAATCCTGTCGCCCCGACCATCGATTGAATTTTCGGGCGTGTACTTTCCATGTTAGGATAAGGACACGCTTTTATGTTTAGAATACTAAAATAAATTTCACTTTATTTCCATATTACCCCAATCGTTTTCAAGGAGGATAAACATGCTTCAAGGTAAGAAAACTTTTCTCCGCCCACTAGAGCCTGATGATATTCCTATATATCAAAAATGGTATAATGATCAAGAGGTTAACTATTGGGCTAACGGTGCCTGGCCTTTAAGTACGATGTTTAGTGAAGTAGAAATTGAAGAACGCTTCTTTACTCCTTTAAAAGATCATGGTCGTTATTTGATTTTAAATGAAGACCATCTTCCAATTGGAACCACCGGCTTCCGGGATGTCAATGAACCGGCACGATCAGCTATGCTCTTTATTATCATTGGGGAAAAGAATTATTGGGGTCGTGGTTACGGAACAGATGCTTTAAAAGTTTTGATTGACTACTTATTTTATCAATGGAATTTCCATCGTTTAAGTTTAGATCTTTGGGATGGTAATCAGCGAGCTTTCCGAGCTTATGAAAAGCTGGGATTCAAGGTCGAAGGTAGGTTAAGACAAGCGCGGTTTGTCATGGGAGAGTATCATGATGCGATCCTGATGGGTTTATTACGAGATGAGTACACTCAGTTTATTAATCCTATTTATAACACTAGGGGTTGAATTTGGCTTAAACATGGAGTATGATAAGTGAGATAATTAAATACCTCTGGGGATTGGTGAAATTCCATACCGGCGGTCAAGCCCGCGAGCC
>NZ_CEVWNY010000140.1:0-6794 GCF_982384815.1 Desulfitobacterium sp.
GACAAGGAACAAATGCAGGCTGCTGAATACGTGGAAAAACCAGAATCGCAGCTTAAAGAAATGTGGGATACCCTTAAGCAAAATAAGGCCGCAGTGGTTGGCCTATGGATTATTGCTATTTTAGTGTTGATTGCTTTAGTAGTATGGGTGAGCGAGCTATTGGGTATCCGGGTTTTGCCTTATGATCCTAATTATTCAGATATGACAAAAAGCTTTATCCCGCCTAACTCCGAGCATTGGTTTGGCACAGATCAGTTGGGAAGAGACTTATTCAGCAGAGTCCTTGACGGTACGAAGATTTCTCTGTTTGTTGGGGTTGCTGCCGTCTCCATCTCTTTATCCATTGGTGTATTATTAGGTGCCATCGCCGGCTATCGCGGGGGAAGAACAGATACCATCATTATGCGGGTCATGGACATGATCTTGGCCATTCCTTCCATCTTATTAGCTATTGCTTTTATGGCGGCCATGGGGAAAGGCTTGGAAAAGGCGGTTATTGCCATCGGGCTGGTTTCCATTCCGGAGTATGCCCGTATTGTGCGGGGGAGCATCCTTTCCATTAAGGAAAGCGACTATGTTCAGGCTGCCAAGGTCATCGGCAACAAGGACGGCCGAATTATCTTCCGGCATATCCTGCCGAATATTATCTCTTTGATCGTGGTGCGGGCCACTTTGGGGATTTCCACGGCTGTACTGGATACGGCGGCCCTGGGCTTTTTAGGCTTGGGTGTGCAGCCGCCTTTTGCCGAGTGGGGGGATATGCTGGGTAGAGCCAGAGGCTTTATTTTTACTGCTCCCTATACCTTGATTTTCCCTGGTATTGCCATCACTATTACTGTTTTGGCCTTCAACTTGTTGGGCGACGGGCTTCGTGATGCCCTTGATCCGAAATCCAGAATAAAATAGGGGTAGTGAACACGATGTTATTGGAAGTGAAAAACTTAAAAACCGAATTTAAACTGAAGAAGGGTACGGTTCGCGCCGTCGATGACATCAGTTTTTCCATAAACAAAGGTGAAATTCTGGCCATTGTCGGCGAATCCGGCTCCGGTAAAAGCGTGACCTCCCTTTCCGTTATGGGCCTCTTACAAAAGCCCGGTCGGATTGCCGGGGGGGATATCCTTTTTGAAGAACGGAATTTAGCCAAGCTGAGTCAGAAGGAATTGCAAGAAATTCGCGGTAACAAGATCTCTATGATCTTTCAGGAGCCAATGACCTCTTTGAACCCGGTCTGGCGGATTAAGGATCAGATCATGGAAAGTCTGATGATCCATAAAAAGCTGAGCAAGAAAGAGGCCCTGACCAGAACCGTTGAGCTTTTGGATATGGTGGGCATACCCTCTGCCGCTGATCGGGCTAATGATTATCCGCACCAAATGAGTGGCGGTATGCGCCAGCGGGTCATGATTGCCATGGCCTTGGCCTGTGAGCCCCAGCTTTTGATTGCCGATGAACCGACTACGGCTTTGGATGTAACCATTCAAGCGCAGATTCTTGATCTCCTTTATCATATGCGGGAAAAGTTCAATATGGCGGTATTGCTGATCACTCACGATCTTGGCGTTGTTTCCGAAGCAGCGGATCGGGTTATCGTGATGTACTGCGGGAAGATTGTGGAAGAGGCCGATGTTAAGACCCTGTTCAAAAATCCTCTACATCCCTATACTGTCGGCTTGCTTAAATCCATCCCCCAAATCGATGATGACAGCAGCGATCGCTTATATATGATTGAGGGTATGGTTCCTAATCCTTTAAACATGCCGACCGGATGCTCCTTCTCCGATCGATGTGAACACTCCACCGAACGCTGCACCCGGGAAAAACCGGAGTTGATCGATAGGGACGGACACAAAGTACGCTGCTTCTTATATGAAAAGAACAAGGAAGGGGATTGAATGCACAATGGGTGAAGTATTGATGGAAGTTCAAAACCTTTCCAAGCATTTTCCTGTGGGAAAAAGTTTTTTCGGTAAAACGACCTCGGTCTTAAAGGCCGTGGACGATGTCTCTTTTACCATTCACAAGGGCGAGGCCTTTGGCTTGGTCGGTGAATCCGGCTGTGGCAAAACCACTCTCGGTAAAATAATTGTCAATCTCTACAATCCGACCAGCGGCAAAATGCTTTTCGAGGGCAAGGATCTCACCGCTTTGAAGGAAAACGAGCGGCGGTCTTACTGTAAGGACATTCAAATGATTTTTCAGGACCCTTACGCCTCCTTAAACCCGCGCATGACTGTTGGTGACATTATCGCCGAACCGATCCGCATCAATAACCTTCTTCCGGCCAATAAAATCGAAGAAAGGGTCACTTATCTGTTAAACTGTGTGGGCTTAGCTCAGCACCAACGGAATCGCTATCCCCATGAGTTTTCCGGGGGTCAGCGTCAGCGGGTAGGTATTGCCCGGGCCCTGGCTGTTGAACCCAAGCTGATCGTCTGCGATGAGCCGGTCTCGGCACTGGATGTCTCTATTCAAGCACAGGTTTTGAACCTTTTGGCCGATTTGAAGGATGAGTTTGGTCTTACCTATTTGTTCATCGCCCATGGACTCAATGTTGTTAAGCACATCAGCGACCGGGTAGGGGTAATGTATCTGGGTAAATTGGTAGAAATCGCTCCGAAGAAAGAGCTTTACGCAAATCCTCTGCACCCTTATACCCAGGCTCTCCTCTCGGCTATTCCCATAATCAACCCTGAGAAAAAGAAGCAGCGGATTATCCTGGAAGGAGATGTCCCCAGTCCTATTAACCCACCGGCCGGCTGCCGCTTCTGCTCCCGGTGCTTCAAAGAAATGCCTCAATGTAAGGAAGAGGCTCCGGTGCTTAAGGAAATCTCTCCCGGCCATTGGGTGTCCTGCCATATTTATGGGTAAGAAGTAAGGGACGGCGACCTTGAACACGGAATTGCTCCCTTATATTTGACAAAATTAAAAGACCTGGTCGCTCCTAAAAGGGCCAGGTTTTAAATACCCTGATCCATGGCAAATGAGATGGCTACAGACAGTCACTTGTTGACATAAGTCGAGGAAATACAACATAATATAATAATAACTTATGGAAAGAAGGAGATCTAAGCATGGCAGCTAATAGAATAATTTGCACTAAAAATGGTGTGGACTACATTTCCATCAGAAAGGCAATGACTGCCGGAGCAAGAACAAAAGAGGAGGTAGCGGAAATTGCCGGGGTTTGTACTGAGTGTGAAGGCTGTAAAGCGGAATTAGAAAATATTCTTACTTCCGTTTGTGGATGTAAGAAAGTTTCTTTGGAAACAGTAGTTAATGCCGTTAAAGCGGGTGCTGATACTGTAGAAAAGGTTAGTGAGATGACAGGAGCTGGTACCGGTGTCGATGAAGTTACCGGTGAAGAATGTGGAAAGTGTAAGGGTCTCATTCAAAATATCATCGACTTAGGAAGATAATTGTAAACGGTAAAATAAAGTTAATCTATGTCATTATAGCCGGGGAAGGAATATCTAAAGGGGAATAACTTTAGATACTCCTTTGTAGTTTTCTCTAGGGAGTAAGGTTTTTTCACTTATGCGTACATCTTTCAAAGCTGGAAAAATCATGATATACTAAGCATAGAAAATGAACAGATATTTCTTTGTTGGTGCAGCTGTGCGGGAGAAATGGAGGAAAATCGGATGTCGGATGAGGAATTTAGGTCTTTGGTATTGAAGGAATTCAGTGACATCAGACGGGACATGACACAAATGCAGCAAATGACGGCGGACTTAATTCGGATGGTTGGCAATAACAATGGGATGTTGGAAGAAATGCGGCAGGACATGGATGTGATGAAGCAGGACATGGTTGTGATGAAGCAAGACATAGATGTGATGAAGCAAGACATAGTTGTGATGAAGCAGGACATTACCGCAATTAAGCAGGAACAGAAAAGGATGAGCGATATTCAGGAGCAGCAGGGGAGAGTGTTGGAACTGTTGTCTTATCGTTCATTATCTCATGATGCGGATATCAGGGATTTGCGCAGGGTTAGATAGATAATAGCCGGCATCTTCTCGGCACCACCGGGGAGATGCCGTATTTTTTTGTTTTAACCCCTAATGTCGTGGTCAAAACCCCTGATGTCATGGTCAAAACCCCAGTCCGCTGCATTCCAAGGTTTGTGGTTGGCCGGAGTGCTGCGGAAATATATTCTCTCTTTAGTTATAGGGTGGAGACAAGAGATTTCGTAGGACCAAAGAGCAATCGGTTGCCCCGGTTTAATTGCTTTGATATTTTTACCATAACGCTGATCACCGTATAAAGGGTGGCCGAGTTCAGCAAATTGGACGCGGATTTGATGGGGTCTGCCGGTAATTAGGTTGATTTTGACGAGACAAAGGTTTGCTTGGTTGTAATTACCGACAACCTCATAATCAAGGATGGCCTCTTTAGCTCCTTGTACGCCCTTTTTAACTACCGAGACCATATTTGTCTTTTCATCCTTAAGGAGATAGTGAACAAGAGTGCTTTTTGCCCTGCGCGGTTGACCGTGAATTAAGGCTAAATAGGTGCGGATAAAATCCTTATTTCTGACCTGTTCGGAAAGCCTCGCAGCTGCTTTGGAAGTCTTGGCAAAAACCATGATCCCACCCACAGGCCTATCGAGCCGATGGACAAGTCCCAAGTAGACATTGCCCGGTTTATTAAAACGAAGCTTAAGATCCTGCTTCAGCAGGGTCAACATATCCCTATCTCCCGTGTGGTCCTTTTGAGATAAGATATTAGGTGGTTTATCAACTACCAGTAAATGATTGTCTTCATAGATAATTGGTATCGCTGTCAACTCGCCAACTCCTTAAAAACCATTTACCTTTGTTTAATTTATTGTATATATATACTTCGCTTCAATCCTGAGATCCCACTGCAAAATAACAGGGCACGGCTTAATTGAAGCCCGATACCCTGTTAATTAAACATTATCTAATCGGTATTGATGTAAGCAATAGGGTTATGAAAGTGGGCTAGCTCTTACGACCGGTATTCACTAATCCTTCCGCCATTGTGCTGATCTGGTTGAGAGCACCGGTCAAATCGACGACACCTTCCGCCTGGGATTCGCTGACTTTAGCTAATTGGCTGATTGAATCAATAAGTACCTGAACAGATGAATGTAACTTATTAAGATTGGCTTCGATATTTGCTGCGGAGGAATTTGTGTTTTCGGCCAATTTTCTAACTTCTTGCGCGACGACCCCGAAACCACGCCCGTATTCACCCGCTCGCGCTGCTTCAATTGAAGCATTAATCCCTAAAATCTTGCTTTGGGCGGTAATCATTTTGATTTGAGTGACGATGTCTTCAATAAATCCTAAACTGCTTTTTACATCGTCCGTAGAAAACGTCATGTTTTTAGATGTAGCGGCAAGTTCTTCGCTCATGGCGGATAAATTTTCGGAAGAGGCACTCATTTGCTCTACCGCAGCAAGTATTTCTTCGCCGGAGGTAACCAGAGTATCGTATCGCTCGGTCGAAATGTCAACGGTCATGACTCCGACGACCTGACCGTCATCAATGATGGGATTACAAATTGCAACATAACCGATGCCGAATATTGAATCATTTTTACTAACATAAGCTTCGATACGCTGTTTCGTGACTAAGGATTTATAGGTCATACTTTCCTTATATTTCTCGAGTGAATCTCCTTCCTTAATCTTAAGGTTCAGATTAGGGTGATTACAAGCAACGATAAATTTCTCAGTATCGGTTACAAACACAGATACATCTTGGTCATACCATTTTCCTAATTCAGGTGCTAGAGATACTGCTGCATCTAACTTCATTCAAGTTCAACTCCTCAAAACCGTTCATTTGTATTACTTATTAGTTATAATTATACAACAGCTTATTCGGAATTAGTAGAATATTCGTACATTAAATGAATATTTTACTTTTTAAACCGGGATTAATTTAGAGGGTGATACAAAAAAACAGGGCTCCGGTAAATACAATTTGCTCCGGAGTACCCTGTTTTTTAGTGGAAGTATCTCTTAGGAGTTGGGTGCCGGCATATCCGGACCTGTTATATGGTGGCAATGTCCGGCCTCATAAGATGTATAGAAGTCCCAATTATGCACATGGTAGCCACCGGCTACTTGCAGAGCAGGGCCGGAGACGGATTTGTAATAATGAGTATGACCGTGTTCATACATGACCCAACTCTCGGAATTATGAACATGGCTCCCATCGGCAGTAGGTATGGCCGGTCCGGTAACGTCTAAACATTGATGAGAATGTCCATTATCACAGGAAGTGTGGGTAGAACTACCGTGGTTATGGCTTAGGAATCCTTGATTCGTCATCTATATGCCTCCCTTCAAGGTATTATATTATTCTCAAAACCAAAGGGGACCATTTTGACTGTTATGAACTAGGCAGGCAGACATAAAGATTGGCATACGGAATAAAGCTGGTGGACCTTGCCAAACTGCTTATCGAATGTGAGCGGGCATTTCGTTTCTATCACACGGATCCCTTGGTAATGACTTTTAAAGTAAACATCAAATAAGAAAGGGAGAATCGCACCTAAGTTATTGCGAGCTCCCTTGTTCGTTTTACATTATTAATTTAGTTTGCTTCTAAACGGTCAAGCCTTTCTGAAAATTGCTTGTTAAGATTGAGTTGTTCGTCACGGAAATCAAATAAAGCGGTAATCTTTTTATCACTGAACTAATCCGCCCTAAGACCCCCGCCTCTATAGGCGGCGGGTGCCAAAGGGCGGTTAAGTCCAGTATGGACTCGACTAACCTTCAGCGGGGGTTGAATCCCCCTCTGAAGGAAGTCTC
>NZ_CEVWNY010000141.1:0-6667 GCF_982384815.1 Desulfitobacterium sp.
CACTTCCCCCAAGGTATTATCTAAGTTTTGTGCGGGGAATGCTACGGGGGTATCTAGAGTATCATCATATTCCGTCATACATACATAATGAAGATCCAACCTTTTGCCGCGTTCAAAGGCGGTAAATTCCTCATCGATGAGAGCGTGGGAAATCTCGCGAGCACGATCTGAGCGAAAGTTAAAGAAAATAAAGCTGTCTCCGGCTTGAAGTCTGCCTATGGCTTCGCCTTCAGCATCGACAATAACCGTAGGTTCTACAAATTCATCCGTAACCCTTCGGTCATAGGATCTTTCAATAGCCGCCAAGGAATTGGGAGCTTTTAATCCTTCCCCATCCACCAATGCCCGGTAACCTTTCTCGATGCGCTCCCAGCGTTTATCCCGGTCCATCATATAGTAGCGACCGCTTACGGAAGCAACCTTACCAATACCTAGTTTACGGCATTTAACGGATAATTGGTTCATGAATTCTTTGGCACTCTGAGGAAGAACGTCCCGTCCATCGAGGAGGGTATGAATAAAGACCGTTGGCACTCCAATTTTTTCAGCCATTTCTAAGAGGGCGAAAAGATGGTCAATATGGGAGTGAACTCCCCCATCGGATAGCAGCCCCATTAAGTGCAGAGCATTAGGTCCCTCTTTAACCCGCTCCATGGCCTCCTTTAATACAGCATTATCAGCGAACTCACCGGTTCGTATGGCCTTGGAAATTCGGGTAAATTCCTGATAAACTACTCGACCGGCACCAATATTTAAGTGCCCTACTTCGGAGTTTCCCATCTGCCCCCGGGGCAGTCCTACTTCTTCCCCGGAAGCGACGATAAAAGTGTGAGGATATTCCCGGAACAAGCGGTCAAAATGTGGTTTCTGCGCCTGAGCAATGGCATTGCCTTGGGTTTGGGGGCTATGACCCCAGCCATCCAAAATCATCAACAGAAGCGGTTTCATAGGGCCGCCACCGCATTTTGCACCAATTGGACAAATCCTTCCGGGTCAAGGCTGGCTCCCCCTACCAACGCTCCATCAATATCCGGCTGGATCATCAACTCGGCGATATTATCCGTTTTCACGCTGCCGCCATAGAGAAGGTTGATTTCTTCCGCCACGACACCCGCAATTCCGGCTAAAGTGGAACGAATCATGGCACACATCTCTTGGGCATCTTCACAGGAAGCGGTTTTGCCGGTGCCAATCGCCCAGATCGGCTCATAAGCAATAACTACCCGTTTGAGGTCCGCGGTGGACAGATCGGCAAGAGCTTTCTCTACTTGTCCGCGTACAACGGCAAAAGCGCGCAATTCTTCCCGCTGAGCCAAGTTTTCCCCGACACAAAGAATAGGAGTTAATCCGGCCTTCAGAGCAGCTTTGAGTTTTTTGGCTATAAATTCATCGCTTTCGCCGAGAATTTCCCGTCGTTCCGAATGCCCGATTATTACATATGTACAGGCTGCATCCATCAGCATAGCTGCCGAGATCTCTCCTGTATAGGCACCATCATTGGCATAGAACATATTCTGGGCCCCAATATGGATGATGCTCTCCTCCAACTCATCTTTGAGAACATTTAAAACCGTATAGGGTGCACAGATCACTACATCAATTTCCGTGACCTCCCCCAGCAGCCCCAGAAGCTTTCCCGCATAATTTTGGGCTTCCCGGAGAGTTTTGTTCATCTTCCAATTTCCTGCGATAATGGGATGTCGTTTGGACATTAACTCAGCTCCTTACGTGATGATTCTAAAATTATCACTGAAAAAAGTCTTGTTCAATCCTGATCTTGAAGGGCTGCAACACCGGGTAAGGTTTTGCCTTCTAAGAGCTTTAAGGAAGCCCCCCCACCGGTTGAAATGTGGCTCATTTGGCTGGCAACACCCATTTTTTCCACTGCCGCGACGGAATCTCCACCACCTACTATAGTCATTCCCGGACATTTTGCCACAGCCTGAGCAACCTTTTCCGTCCCTTTGGCGAAGTTAGCCATTTCGAAGACTCCCATGGGGCCATTCCAGACGATAGTCCGGGCTTTTTCGATAGTTTCACTGAATATCTGCGCACTTGCGGGACCGATATCAAGAGCCATTTCATCCTCGGCAATATCATTGATTGAAGTAGTCCGATGGGATGCATCGGCCTTAAATTCTTTGGCCACCACCACATCTTGGGGCAAAAGAAGTTTAACCTGACGTTCCTGAGCCTGAAGGAGAATATCCTTGGCCAGAGCTAATTTATCCTCTTCCACCATTGATTTTCCCAGATTATAGCCCTGAGCCTTAAGGAAGGTATTCGCCATTCCTCCCCCGATAATCAGCAAATTCACCTTATTGAGAAGGTTCTCAATCACACCTATTTTATCGCCAAC
The DNA here is from genome assembly GCF_982384815.1 of Desulfitobacterium sp. NCBI lineage: Bacteria > Bacillati > Bacillota > Clostridia > Eubacteriales > Desulfitobacteriaceae > Desulfitobacterium > Desulfitobacterium sp. Next base: position 2,360 of record NZ_CEVWNY010000141.1, read on the forward strand.
CTTAGCTCCCCCGATAATGGCCACAAAAGGGCGGGCCGGGTTTTCCAAGGCTTGACCCATGCTCTCAATCTCTTTTTGGAGAAGGAAGCCGGCAACACCGGGAATATAATGAGCAATTCCCTCCGTAGAGGCATGAGCCCGGTGTGCGGTACCAAAGGCATCATTGACAAATACCTCGGCTAAGTTGGCCAATCCCTTGACAAATTCCGGGGCATTCTTTTCCTCTTCCTCATGGAAGCGAACATTCTCTAAAAGAAGAACTTTTCCTTCTTCGAGCCGGTCTACCTCTTTTTCCACTTCCTTACCAACACAATCGGGAGCAATAGCTACCGGCTGGCCCAGCAATTCACCCAACCGTGCGGCAACAGGAGCTAAAGAGTATTTCGGGTCCGGTTTTCCTTTAGGACGACCCAAGTGAGAAGCTAAGATTATTTTAGCCTTCTCCTGGATTAAATACTGAATAGTGGGCAAAGCTGCCTTAATTCGCGTATCATTGGTAATATTACCTTGGTCATCCATGGGAACATTAAAATCCACCCGAACAAAGACTCGTTTTCCCTGTACCGTAATATCCTTAAGCCCTTTCTTGTGCATTATCTATTTTTCTCCTTTCCTCATTCACGTGTCTTAGTTTAGCACTATCTATCCCCTTAGTATACCAACAAAGGAAAATCCTATGAAGTTAATACCGTTTGCGCAAGGCTGTTGAAGGAATCCCTAACTCATCACGATATTTGGCAACAGTTCGCCGGGATATTTCCATGTTTTTCCCCTTCAAAATTTCAGAAAGCTTCTGATCAGAGTAAGGGCTTTTCGGGTCTTCGCCAGCAATTATATCTTTCAAAGCTTGTTTAATCCCCTCAGTAGTAATGCCTTGCTCATTTCCTAACCCGGTAGCAAAAAAGAACTTAAACTCAAAAATCCCTCTGGGCGTTTGCACATACTTGTTGGCCGTGGCTCGGCTTACCGTAGATTCATGAACTCCGATTTCCTCGGCAATATCTTTTAAATTAAGTGGTTTTAAATAACGAATACCCTGTCTTAAAAACTCCTTTTGCCGACGGACAATGGCATCGGCAACCTTGTATAAAGTAAGCCTTCTCTGCTCGATACTGCGAATGAGCCAGGCTGCCGCATTCAGTTTATTCTCAACAAATTTGCGAATTTCCGATTCACTGTTTTGGCTTAAGGCTTTGCGATAGGCCTGATTAATTCCTAAACGGGGTACTGTTATATCATTCACCAGAATTATAAATTCCCCTTCCACTTCTTCGATTACTACATCCGGAATAATGTAGCGAACTTCTCCCGGCCCGGAAAATCGCCGACCAGGTTTGGGATCAAGAGTGCGGATTAAGTCCGCCATTTCTTGAACCTGGGTAGGGGTGATTTTTAGTTGGTTGGCTATTTTTTGTAAGCGTCCGGCTGCGAGATCTTCCAAATGTTTCAGGAATTCCGGCATCTCCACCGGGCAATTCTCTAGTAGGGAGAGCTGCAACCTTAAACATTCTTCCAGGTCTCTAGCACCGACCCCAAGCGGATCCAGGCTTTGGATTGCTTTCAGCCCTTCTTTTACTTCCTCTGGGGGGAGCTTGAGCTGCTTGGCGATTTCCTCTAAAGAAATGGGCAAATACCCATTATCATCTAAATTGCCAATGATATATTCCAATAAATTATGGGAAACGGAAATCTTTTGTAGGTTAATCTGCTCGAGCAAATGGTCCTGCAAGGAAGGAGCTGCCGCAAGAAAAGGCTCAAACCTTCTGTCCAGACCCGCATCGGGGTCGAACTCTCTACTGATGCGTTCCTCTTGATGCTGAAAATACTCTTCCCAGTTCATATCCCAATCGGTATCTGATGTGTTCTCTTCCTTTTCTTGGTTCCCGCTCTCGTTGGGGAGATCTTCCACACCTTTTTCACCGGAATCCTCAATAACTTCCAGGAGGGGGTTCTCCAGCATCTGCTGTTCCACATAACCTGTGAGTTCCAGGGCCGATAGCTGTAGAACTGCAATCGCTTGCCGCAACTCAGGAGTCATAATAAGTTTCTGCGTTTGCTCCAAGTTCAGACCATAGCCAAGTTTCACGATGATCCTCCTTTCTGAATCAACTTGCTCCGTTCATCCAACTTATCAGCAAGCTCGTCAATCTTACGCATGCGGTGATTTACTCCTGACTTGCCGACCTTTGGATTTAACATCTCACCTAATTCTTTGAGACTGGCATCGGGAAAATCCAGCCGCAGTTGGGCAATTTCGCGCAAAGGCTCCGGAAGGGCCTGAAGGCCAATGGTATTGGCTACCTTTTTGATATTTTCAACTTGGCGCACTGCCGCATCAACTGTCTTATTTAAATTGGCTGTTTCGCAATTGACCAAACGATTGACTTGATTGCGCATGTCTTTGAGAACTCGAACATTTTCGAACTCAAGGAGTGCCCGATGAGCCCCGATAAAGCCAAGAAATTCGACAATATGCTCGCTTTCCTTAATATAAACCACATGCCAATTCTTGCGGATGCTTACCTTGGCACTTAGGTGAAATTTATTAAGCAGCTTACAGAGAGCCTCCCCATGAAGGGGGTCATTAGTGATGATTTCCAGATGATAAGTACCTTCGGGATTATTAATGGATCCTCCTGCTAAAAAGGCACCCCGTAAATAAGCTATTTTGTCACATTTCTTTTTGACAAGAAAGTCCGGAATTCCCGGCAAGATTTCTCCATCCTTATCAATCAGTCCGAGATTTTGTAAGTCCGTTAGGTCCTGGGGGTAGATCTTAACCATATAAGAGTTGTTCTTCTTTAAGCGTAGCTTCCTCCGCACCATTATATCTACAGGTAAATTTAATAAGGTTTTAGCCAAACGGTATACTTTGCGAGCCACCGGAGCACTTTCAGTAGTAACATTCAGCGCGTAGGTATGATTAGAAATCTGCAGGGTTCCGTCCATGCGCACAAGGGCAGCTAATTCAGCAAGATTACAGCATCGCTTTTTTTCCTCGATCCGAGCCAATTCGTCTTTGGTTTCTGCACTAAAGGACATTCCCCCACCATCCTTTCTAAGGCTCTTCTCTTAATTTCTGACCCAATAAATAAGAATCCACCAAGGCAATCCGTTCGCCCATGGGTTTCAAGCTAAATAGCAAACGGAGTATGACCCGTGCCAGGCGTTCGGGGTCATGACGAATGGTATCACCCTCTTGGAGAAGATCTGCTTCCACATATTTCACGCCCAGCCACTCTACACTATCGGCATCCCCCCGTACCGGGCGGGAACCTTCCTGCTCATAACGCTGCAATAACTCCGGGGGGGCTTCTTGCTTATTGGCAAGGACTACATCAATCATACCTGCGCCGCAGTGATCAATCAAAGATTGGAGATGGTCAGAAACTTGGAATTGATCTGTCTCTCCCGGTTCGGTCATGGCATTGCAGACATAAACGCAAGGGGCATCTACTTCTCTGATCTTTTCCTTTAAGCCCTGCACCAAAAGATTGGGCAAAACACTGGTATAGAGGCTGCCGGGACCAAGTACAACTAAATCAGCTTCTTCTAAAGCCTGCAGGGCCTCCGGAATCGGTTGGCAGTCCTCCGGCTCCAAGTACACCCGCTTAATTTGGCCTTTAGTATCCCTAACTTGGGTTTCCCCTTTTACAATAGTTCCATCCATCATCTCCGCCCCCAGAACCACTTGTTTCAGGGTAGAAGGGTAGACCTGCCCCCGTAAAGCGAAGACCTTACCGACATGCTCAACACCTTTTTGGAAATCACCAAAGGTATCGGCCATTCCAGCCAGAAATAAATTGCCCAAGCTATGACCCTTAAGGGTCCCGGCATCAAAGCAGTAGGAGAATAATTTTTCCCTAATATTTTCGGTATCGGATAAAACAACAAGGCAATTGCGAATATCCCCCGGAGGAAGAATACCCATTTCACTGCGGAGCCTGCCTGAACTTCCCCCATCATCGGCAACCGTGACAATAGCTGTGATATTGCGGGTATAATTCTTCAGCCCTCTAAGCAGAGTCGATAACCCCGTGCCCCCGCCGATGACCACAATCTTTGGCCCACGACGTAAATGCTGACGAGAGTACATCACATCGACAATCCGTTGTTCTTCATCAGGCAATAATACGGAGATAATCGAACGAAGCATGCGCTTAAAACCAATAAACATAGCCGTGGCACCAAGAACACTGATAAACAGCCCCATAGGTACAGCTGTGCGAGGTGCTCTTCCAGTTATATGGTATATCCCTTCCCGAAATTGCAGCTCAAGGTAACCAAGGGCAACCCCGTTATTCATAA
>NZ_CEVWNY010000142.1:0-6568 GCF_982384815.1 Desulfitobacterium sp.
TTTTTGTTTTTGTTACTGCCTATGATCAATTTGCTTTACAGGCATTTAATGTTAATGCGCTTGATTACATTCTAAAGCCGGTGGTCGATGATAAATTAGATCGTTCTATTGAAAGAGCAGATAAACAAAAGGGATGGAAAAGAGATAAACGTGATAAAGAATCTATACCTGTAAATATTATGATGCTTGGCGGCTTTGTGGTAAAAAAGGGTGAACAAGAACCCATTCGTTGGATTACAACGAAGGTTGAAGAACTGTTCGCTTATTTATTACTTCACGATTTTGCCGTATCTAAATGGGTGCTAATGGATATGTTATGGCCGGACACCGAGATGCAAAAGGCCGAGCAAAATCTTTATACAACGATATTTCGATTGAAACAGACATTAAAAGATTATGGTTTAATGTTAAAGATTGAATCCGTAAAAAAGACCTATCGCCTTATCCTTCCTGTAGATCTATGCTGGGATGTAAAGGAATTGATGATTTCATTGTCCTCAGATGATAAAGAATCTTTGCAGAGTGCCATGAAGCTCTATCAGGGTGATTTGCTAGCGGGAAAAGACTATTTCTGGTGTTATCAAAAGAGACAGGAGATTTCTGCAGTCTATCTCAAATTGGCCTATAAACTCACCGAGCTTTACTTTCAAGAAAACCGTTATCGTGAAGCTTTAGATATAGCGGAAGACGTTTTAAGACATGTTCCTCTCCATGATGAATTTATTGAAAAACTTGAAGCCCTTCAGACTTTAAACTTAGATAAGCGCTTAAAGAGGCGTGTAGGTATGATATTAGAGAAAATGTCTGGGGAAGAATTGCTTTAGGGCTTTTTATAGCAAGCAATCAATATAGTTTATAAATCAGCTCATTTATAAAGATTATTTACTAATAAGAAGATAAGTCTGAAAGACAGAATAACAAAGCATGTAAAGCTTATAGAAAAAGCATTGCATGCTCTTTTTTAATTAATACGATTGTAAGATTTTTGTAAGGTGATTTTTTTTATTATATAAGTATTATCTTAAGAAGGAAGTGAAAAAATGACTCATTTCTCATTCGAAAAACAATAGATAGAGATAAAAGACAGGCGGAAAGATTATCCATTATTGCTATAGACAAAAAAATGAAAATGCTAAAAAATAGTATGTAAAAGTTAATCTTAAATGGGAGGTCTTATTACTTGGGTAGAAATCTAAATGTGAATTTCAGAAAACGCAATTTGAGAAGCAAATGCATGGTTTTAATAACATGGCTTTTGACACTTTGTTTACTTATGTATAGCCCCTTGGGAGCCCTTGTGGTTGCTTCAGAATCCAACGAAGGCATCACCCAGAATACTCTGGAAGAACCATTCTTCCAAAGTCAATCAACTACCCCCTCGGCTATTACAGTAACTACCCCCTCAGCAATCGCCGTTAAAAACTACGTAAAAGGTATAAGCGACAGAGTAGAAGTCCTAGGTTTAAGTCCTGGAGATATTGTAAAAGTATATGATCAGGAAACAGAAGGAAAGCTTCTTGGACAGGGCACAGTAGTTCCAGGAGAAACTTCAGTAACAATAGAGATTCCTCAGCTTGGTCCAGAGAAGGGAACAGTCTACATTTCAGTTACCTCCGGCGGAACGGAGAGTGACAGGGTGAAGGTGGATTATTCAAGTGAGCCGATACCCTGGCAGATATATGGTCACACGGGGAACTTGGGTGAAGATGTCAAGCTACCAAGAACGCCATTCAATAAAGGTAAGGCCTCATCACCCGCTTATCCTAAAGATGAGAACGGTATTAGTGACGATAATCCCCTGGGACTTGAATACAATCAACATATTATTATAAAGGGAAGTGGAACCAGGGTTACGTTTTATGGCTACGCTACAAATGCATATAAAGACTTTGTTTTGTTACCCAGTGTATCCACGTCAAAGAAAACAATTACATTTAATATGGATCTATCCAAGGTCAATTATCACAGTATGGAAGGCTCAGGCATTTTGCTTAATAGCAAAATAGACGAGGGAAAGTTATATGGGTATGCGATTCTCTTTACAGGTGCGGTAAAAAGGGACGATACCGAAGACAAAACCCAAAGAAGGATCAGATTATTCCAGATAAACGGTGTAGATGTAAATAGTTTCTATAATAAGTCAGGTACCAGTGGTGGAGGATTGACTTCCTTTAGTGAGATTAAAGAGATTGGAACTGCGGTGTCCCCTGCTGCTGGGGATCAGCACACACTGGAACTTGAAATAACTCCAAATAGTGTTAAATTAACGGATAAGGTAGAAGGTCAGCCCTCGGTCGAATTAGATCGACAGTTAAATACGGTAAGTAACGCTGGTAATGGATTTGGCTTTGTTGCTAGTCATATTGGACATCAATGCCACATGCTTTCTTACTTTACGATTGCCAATGTGTCCATATCTGATGCTGATAAGACTCCCTACACTTGGCCTTTACTCGATTTGACGGCCAAACTTTCCAGCGAGAATCCCTATAGCTCCGTTGATTTAAATTATACTGCGCCGGAGGAGGCTGAAGTCGTAATTCTACAATACTCAACTGACCCCACCTTCCCAGAAGGGAGCACAGAGAGTATACCCATCGATGATCCGAAATCTGCTCAGACAACAGTCAATGGCTTGAATGGCGATACAAAATACTATTTTAGACTTCTAATAGGCGGAGGGGGCAATGGCGGAATTTCCAATATTGCCGATGCAACAACCCAGAAAAACCCTAATACCATGAACTTGGACGGGACTGTGACTGATCGAGATGATGCTGGGAAAAAAATAGCAGATGCCACTGTCATCCTTAAGGACCTCAGTGGAAAGAAAATTACCGAAACAACGACCGATAAAGATGGGAAGTATCTATTTCCTCAAGTAGCTCTTGGAAAATATAAGATCGTCGTAGAAGATCCCCAATACAGCACCAAGACCACAGATGTTGATGTGATGCCCCACAGTACCAATGGTAAGGTCACCAAAGATGCTTCAGGTAACTTAACCTTAACGAAAGATATTGAATTGGTGGACTTTATTATCACCCTTGTTGCCGATCCCAGTAGTATTGTTGGCGATGGAAAAACAACCACCAAGCTCTATGCTCTGATTACCGATAAGAATGGCAATCCGACTCCGGGTGTGACAGTGGACTTCAGCGCATTTGATAACTTTGATAGGACAGATAGCATTGGAACTTTCCCTAATGGTGCTAAGGAAATCACGGATCCGGACGGAAGATGTTTTGTAGTTTATCAGTCCGAGAATTTGACCGGAATTGAAAGCAAAACGGTCGTTGTACGGGCGGAGGTCAACGATGAAAAGAAAGGACTTCATGCAATCAGCGAAATTCTTGTGACCTTCGAGCCCAGTAGCATCAAAGGCGTTGTTATAGATAATGCAACAAGTAAACCTGTAGCAGGGGCTATCGTGGAGATAGCAGAGGATTTTGATGGGGATGGCATCGTCGATTTCTACGCGAAAATGACTACCGACGATAAAGGAAATTACAAAATTGCCGTACCCAGGAAGGGTACCTATAATGTAAAAATTACGAAGCCCTTGGTTGTAGATGGTGTAGAGCTGGAAGAAAAAGTGACCTATACTCACACCTGTGAAGTAGGCGAGATTACTGGGGACAAGGAAAAAAGCTTCGATTCTTCCGAAACCATTACCGGGGTAGCTTTAATGAAGGCCCTTGAGGGCACCATTCAAAGATTAAGTGGGAGCAGCTATGAAGTAGAATTTGTTGACAGCAATCAACAGACAGTTTCCACTGGTGCACTAACGAACGAGGGAATTTTTAAGGCTGATAACCTATCACCTGGAACCTACACCATCAATTTAAAACATGATGTTGGCGCCACCGGTCAAAAGCTCACCATAGGAAAGGCAGTAGCCACTGTAAATGCTGATGGTGAGATTGTGATCAGCACAATCCTCATCGATCCCTATGGCACGGTCACAGATCGTGACACGGGACTACCTATCAGCGGAGTGAATATGAAACTCTACTGGGCGGATACTGACTTGAATAAAAAAGCAGGTCGTACTGCGGGGACATTGGTCAATTTGCCGGCTGACCCAGCTGCAACCAATAATAATGCCAATCCCCAGCCCACATCAAACACGGGTTACTATGCCTGGATGGTCATTCCTAATGGAGATTATTACATCATTGCAGAAAAATCCGGCTACTATACCTACGATAGTCGTCAGGATAAGCGCAGTGAAACCATTGGGGACAGCTGGATCAAAGATGGCACTATCCATGTCGGAACCGACATTGTCCTTTATGATCTTCAGATGGAGCCGCGAGACGAGGATAGAGGCGGCGGTGGTTCTGCTCTAGTAGGCCCGGTCACTCCCCCTGCAGAGAATACCTCTATCATTGTCAATCCCCAAAATCCGGTGCTGGTTGTTCCTGCTGATGAATTGACCAAAAAGGACATTTTAACTGGGGCACTCAACAGATACAACGAGCAGGAAAAAACTAATGCTCAAAGGGAAAATCGTACACCAAAGCTAATCGATGTAAGCAATTTGAATGCAAGTACCTACGAATTCAGTAGTAGCAACTCATCAATCGCTGACTTTGATACCTCCGGTATTCTCAATATCTACGGAAGAGGACCCTTCGTAATTCGGATCAGTAAAAAGGGTACAAATAATGTTTATGAATACCAGATGGTAGCCTCTCAGGGGTTGCAAAGAATTGCCGGGGCAACTCGGATCGACACTGCTTTAGCAATTGCGAAAGGAAGCTATTTTGGTAAAGTAAAAAGTGTGGTTGTGGCAAGAGCGGATGATTTCCCTGACGCCTTAACAGGAAGTGTGTTAGCCTATAAAAAAGAGGCCCCTGTCCTACTAGTTGGACGGAGTGAAGAAGATTGCCGAAAACTCGTAGAATATTTAAAAGGCTACCTTGAGCCCCAAGGGACTGTGTATATTCTAGGGGGAACCGGAGCGGTAAGCCAATATGTGGAAGACAGTGTAAAAAACAATGGGTTTAGCAATGTCATCCGTCTTGGTGGGGCGGATCGTTATGGAACGGCAGCCAAAATCGCTGTGGAACTGGATATCGCCCAGGGACGCCCGGTGGTCATTGCATCCGGACAAAGTTTTCCGGATGCACTATCCGTAAGCAGTATTGCGGCAGCAGAACAATTTCCCCTGCTGATCGTTAAGCCCAATTCCGTACCGGATGAAGTTAAGGATAAACTGATTCAACTAAAACCCAGTATCGTATATATCATTGGCTTACAGGGGGCGGTAAGTGACAAAGTCAAAGATGAGGTAGCACAGCTTACGGGACTAGGGCAAGATAAAGTTGTTCGGATTGGCGGCCAAGATCGCTACGCAAGTACACTGGCAGTTGCCCAATTCTTTAATCCAAGTGGACGGGGAATAAGTATAGCAACCGGTCGAGATTTTCCGGATGCTCTGGCCGGAAGTGTTTATTCCGCTAAATTAAAAGATCCCCTAATCTTGGTAGAGGAAATCCTGAGTGCAGATCTTAAAGACTATCTGAGAGTAAGAAAACCTTCCGATATTGTAATATTTGGCGGACAAGGGGCTGTCAGTCCGGCTATTGAAGAAGAACTCAAGAGTATGGTAAAATAATACTTCAGCAGAGAAACGTTTAGTATTGGTTGGCAGAAATTAAAAATTATGTCAGATGGGCATCATAAATAGGAATAACTATTTATGGTGCTCTATTTTCACACGTACGCAATTAGCAGATTGTTAAGAACGAAAAACCGGCTTGTCTGCCACTTGACAATCGGAAATAGGAGCGTTACTATAATATCATAAATCGTTAGCACTCATTAAGGTCGAGTGCTAACAACGAAAGACGAACGTGGAAAGGCGGTTAGAGGTATGCAAATGGATGAGCGAAAAAAGAAGATCCTGAAAGCAATTGTCCAGGATTATGTCGATACAGCTGAGCCGGTGGGCTCTAGGACAATCGCCCGGAAGTTTGACTTGGGAATCTCGCCGGCCACGATTCGTAACGAAATGTCCGACATGGAAGAATTGGGGCTAATCGAGCAGCCTCATACTTCCTCAGGGCGCATCCCTTCTGATGCGGGCTATCGGTATTATGTAGATTGTCTTATGGAACAGAGCAAGATAACTGAAGACGAAAGAGATGTTATCGAAAGAGAGACTACCAAGCGAGTTGCGGAGATTCAAACAGTCATTTCTCATTCCAGCAAGCTGCTTTCGGAACTTACCCATTTAACCAGTATTGTGGTGGGACCTGCTCAAGGGGAGAGTCCTTTTAACCAGATGCATTTTCTTCCCTACCAACAGGGAAAGGCCATCATGGTTGTGGTAAAAGAAAATGGAGCTGTGGAGAATCAGATTGTAGATATTGGAGAAAATGTTACTGCCGAGGAGCTGCAAAGGCTTGCTAACGTATTTAATGAAAAAATGCGGGGCCGCTCCATGGCGGAAGTTAAGCGGGATATTCTCCACGAAATTTACAGCGAACTTACACGCCAACGTTTCCTGATTGATAATGCTCTTGAACTCCTATCCGCCCTCTTGAGCAACCCGGAGGAT
>NZ_CEVWNY010000143.1:0-6546 GCF_982384815.1 Desulfitobacterium sp.
CCATATTTAGAATCCTCGGGGTTACCGATTATCGAATTGCCACCGGACCGGAGGGGGCCGGGATTATAACGGAAGGAAATAACCTCTGGAATACCTGCATGCTTTTCCAGGTAATCAATATGGGTAATATCATCTAGATTAATAATAGCCCATAGTTCTCTGGCCTTTTGAAATTCATCGATAGGGGTATTATTAGAAGTAAACATGATGTTCTCCTCGGTAATCCTTGCCTTCTCCGCTAAAATCAGCTCTGCCATGGAACTACAATCCGCTCCGCAACCTTCTTCCCGAAGGATTTTTAAGATATGGGGATTGGGCAGGGCTTTTACAGCAAAATACTCTTTAAATTCCGGCGCCCAAGCAAATGCCGCCTGAAGTCTTTGGACATTCAGTCGGATAGCCTGCTCATCATATATATGAAAAGGTGTGCTGTTTTCTTCAATAATCCTATTTAGTTGCTCCCGATTAAATGGTAGCTTTTTCATTGCCATTGCCAATCCTCTCCTATTCTATCCTCTATAAAGTCTGTATTGTAAAGAAAATCCCGCTTAACTACGGACTAATATTTTCTAAATAAGCTAAAAACGGCTACGAGCCTGCTCGTAACCGTTATCAAAGGCGGCGGAAGATGCTTCCGGCCTCTAACATCACGAGATAGCACTCCACCGAGAAAACGGTGACAGTCTTACACTTTTTTAATGCAAGACCAGCAAAAGGCCTTTTGTCCTTGACCTTAGCTTCGGCAATGATTCCTTTCATTATCCGTCCTCACTTGACCGGCTCGGGATAACTACTAATAATGCACTGCGCCTCTACTCAATCTATAAAATATTATTCTATTATGGTACAAGACCCTGGGTCTGTCAATATCTACTTATAATTATTTTTACCTTCGAGGTTTTCCATAATGCCTCGATTATGGAAAACATCTTCAACCTCTAAGGTGAGCCGGCCACCTTTTTCCGTATCTTTTGGCTTCACACCATAATCGATTCCCTGCGTAACTTTGGCATCCGACATACTTACAACCCCTGCCGGTTCCCATATTTGACGCTTAAGTTCCTTGGCACTGTTCTTTTGATCATCCATCTTGATATTCCTCCTTTAAACTAGATTTCAAATCCCGTCCCTATGAATCCGAATTCTTGTTTAGCTAGCCAACTTTTCTTTAGAATACCCGAAACTGCAAAAAAGAATGTCCTTTTACTTAAACAAGGAAATAATTGGTTCCCCAAGGGATGTTAAACCAATAATAAAAAGCAGACCATAAACTAATTTTTTAAATTGGGCCTCATTAATCCTCTTTCTGATTGGCTGCCCGACCAAATAACCGAGTACAATGGCAAAAATCATGCTAATAAGCAATACTCCAAAAGACATCCTAAAAGCGTCTTGATAAAAAACGACTTTTATAGCCGTAGTTATAGTGTATTGAAGAAAAAAGAAATTAACTGTTGTTGCTTGAAAGGTGTCTTTATCTAAGTACTTGATCAGAAGAGCTACAATAGGAGGCCCAGGAATCGCCGCTAAACCATTAAGAAGGCCGGAAGAAAAAGCCGTCAGAATGAACACCTTCGACCCGGTCCTCAAATCTTGCTCTTTGACTAAATCATTTTTTTCACCAGCGCCGGAAGAATTAGCGCCTCTTAATTGGAGCCACTGCCACGAAACATAGGCTATGAGGATGATCCCCACCACCCCTTTAATATACAATTTATTCATGTACCCACTCAGGGCTATCCCGATAATTAACCCGGGAATGGACAAACCCAGAAGTCGCAGGAGCAAATCCCAACGGGCTAACTTGCGCATTTTAAACCCTTGTAAAGAAGAGACCATCATCGATAAAACCATACCTGCCAAAAGGGCCTGTTGACTGGGTAGCACAAATAGAAGCAGCGGAACGGCCAAAAGACCAAAGCCAAAGCCTGTTAGTACTTGTATAAAGGTAGCACAAAAAACAATCCCACTCATGAAGATCCATAATTGCCCGGATAACAACTCCAAATTCACACCTTCTCAATATGTATTCTTTGTATTGTTTTTTGGCATAGGTTGCCGGGTAAGCTTGACAATAATCCCTTGCTTTTCCTATAGTGATTGAAGAAGATATACTCTATATTAAGGCATATGAAACCACGGCAAAGAAAGGTGAATTCTTATGGCCCATAAAACCAATGCTGCCCGGATTCTTGACCAAGCCGGCATTCCCTATGAACTGATTCCTTATGAAGTAGATGAATCTGACCTCTCTGCTACTACCGTGGCTAAAAAAGTGGGGATGCCTCCGGAAATAATCTATAAAACCTTAGTTTCCCGGGGCGATAAAACCGGTATTCTCATAGCCTGTATTCCTGCCCATTATGAACTGAACCTTAAGGCCTTGGCCCAAGTCAGCAGCAATAAAAAGGTAGAAGTGGTGTCTCTAAAGGAAGTGCAGCCCTTGACCGGTTATATCCGAGGGGGCGTTTCGCCTTTGGGAACCAAAAAAAAGTACCCGGTCTATTTTCACGAAGATATCCTAAATTACGAAAAGATTGCTATTAGTGCAGGAACTAGGGGACTGCAGATCTTTGCTCTTGCCCAAGACCTGATTAAAGTTACCCAAGGTAAAACCGGCCCTATCGCTAATCCTGCTTAAAAACAGAATCAACAAACCCATAATAAACCGGATGTTCTCTCCTGATTTGGTCGTATGAAGCCGGGCTACTGGTAAATAATAATCTTAACAGTTTATTGTGATCAAAGGAGAGATTTTATGAGCTTCCAACTTACTCATTATACTCCGCCGGATTTAAATCGTGAACCTTTTCTAAGTGCCCCGAACGCCACCTTAGTCGAAGTTCAGCAGGATGGCGTTGCTCCGGATAATTTCCATGGCATGTCCATTTATCCTGAATATTTTAAAATCGATGGTCAATGGACCCTTGCCTCCCAAAGCCGTATGGATGGTGTTCCAATTCTTGCCCCAGACGGCTCTATCCAAATCATTGAGTTTCGTAATCTAAAAAAAGGCGATCGTGTCGTGGTAGGGCGAACGGAAGACGCCGGCGAAGGTATTTATGTTTATGCCGGTGGGTTTGCCTCTACGGATGGTAATACTGATGTCTTTGCCTTCCGGTCCGGCCGCTCCCGGGAAACCGCTTATTCCAAGGATTACAATAATCTTTACGATGTGTTGCGCTATGAGAAAGAACATGGGGGCCATATAGTTTGGGTATTAGGACCGGCTGTGGTCTTTGATTATGATTCGCGGGAAGCTCTTGCCTCTTTAATCGAGAAAGGCTATGTTCAGGCGATCCTGGCGGGCAATGCTATGGCCACTCACGATCTGGAAGCGGGCATTCTCGGTACCGCCTTTGGTCAGAATATCTATACCCAAGAATCTCAACCCAACGGTCACTATAACCACTTGGATTTGATCAATATGGCCCGAAAAGCCGGTTCCTTAGAGAAACTTATCGAAAGCCATAACATAACTGAAGGTGTGGTTTATTCAGCCTTAAAAATGAAAATCCCCTTAATTCTTGCCGGCTCTATTCGGGATGACGGGCCGCTTCCTTCTGTATGGGCCAATGTCTACGAGGCACAAGATGAGATGCGCAAGCAGACCAGAAAAGCAACTACTTTGATCTGCCTAGCCACCCAGTTACATAGCATTGCCTCAGGGAATATGACCCCTGCTTATACAGAGCAAAACGGAATAATTCGCCCCGTCTACATCTATGCCGTAGATGTTGCCGAGTTCACCTTAAATAAATTAAGAGACCGGGGCTCCCTGGAAGTGACCACCATTGTCACCAATGTCCAGGATTTTCTGGTAAACGTAAATAATAATTTAAACTAGATAAACAGTTTTTGGTTAGGGAGGAAAAAACGTGAGAGTAAAAATAATTCAGGCCTATCGCCAAGATGGCCTGGAAAAAAAGATGAACGCCTTCTTGCAAGAACATGAAGGTAAGATCGAAATCGTCGATATTCAATGGAAAGCTTTTTTAGAGCATTACGTCATGATTCTTTATAAGGAAAAGTAAGGTTTGTCGATAAAGATTAATGCAAAAAAGTCACGGACTAGTCGTGACTTTTTTATATATTAGTTTTTCCATGACCTAAAGTTAATGCTAAATTGTGTAGAGAGACTTACTTCACCACATAAGAACTCTTTAAGGAAACAACAAGATTGAAAACCAATTTTTCCGCTGTAGTATATTTGGGATCTACATTGAAGTAACCATGGCGGGGGAATTGGAATTTGTCCTGGGGGTTAGCCTCTTTCATATGGGGCTCCACAAACCCTTGAACGATTTCTAAGGAGTTAGGATTGATATTGTCAAGGAAGGTCTTTCCTTCCTCCTCTTCCACATCATCCAGGATCAGGGCATCATAAAGGCGGAACTCGGCGGGCAATGCTTGAGTGGCTTCTACCCAGTGAATGGTTCCCTTAACCTTACGACCGGTAAAGCCGGTGCCACTTTTGGTCTCGGGGTCATAGGTACAATGAATCTCTAAAATATTCCCGGCCTCATCCTTGATTACCTCTTCACACTTGATGAAGTAGGCATCAATCAACCGCACTTCATTACCCGGATAAAGACGATGGTATTTGGGCGGCGGGTTTTCCATAAAATCATCTTGCTCAATGTAGATTTCCCTGGAAAAAGGAATCTGACGTTTACCCATCTCCGGATTTTCCTTATTATTGTCTGCATCCAGCATTTCCACTTGGCCTTCCGGGTAATTGGTAATGATCACTTTCAGGGGGCGAATCACGGCCATGGGCCGGGGCACCTTTAGTTTAAGGTCCTCTCG
The DNA here is from genome assembly GCF_982384815.1 of Desulfitobacterium sp. NCBI lineage: Bacteria > Bacillati > Bacillota > Clostridia > Eubacteriales > Desulfitobacteriaceae > Desulfitobacterium > Desulfitobacterium sp. The sequence goes on from NZ_CEVWNY010000143.1 coordinate 4,810, forward strand.
AATAAAGTGCTCCAGCATCTTGGAATCAACTACACTATCCGCTCTGGCAACCCCGATGGCTTGAGCAAAATTGCGGATAGCTTCCGGTGTATAGCCCCGTCGGCGCAAACCGGATATGGTGGGCATTCTGGGGTCATCCCAACCGTCTACCACCTTCTCATCCACCAACATCTTTAATTTCCGCTTACTCATAACCGTATTGGTCATATTCAAACGGGCAAATTCATATTGATGAGGAACATGCTCCATCTCACATTCCTGAACTACCCAGTCATATAAAGGGCGATGATCCTCAAATTCTAAAGTACAAATAGAATGGGTTATTCCTTCGATAGCGTCCTCTAAAGGATGGGCATAATCATACATGGGATAAATACACCACTTATCCCCGGTATTATGATGGCTGGCATGGGCAATTCGGTAAATGACCGGATCCCGCATATTGATATTCGGCGAGGACATATCGATTTTGGCCCGCAAGACCTTTTCCCCATCCTTAAATTCCCCTAAACGCATTCTTTCAAAAAGGTCAAGATTTTCTTCCACGCTGCGCTTGCGATAAGGACTTTCCGTACCCGGCTGTGTCAAAGTCCCGCGAGTTTGGCGCATCTCTTCGGCAGAGAGGTCACAGACATAGGCTTTGCCTTTTTTGATCAAAAGGACTGCCCGCTTATGCATCTCTTCAAAATAATCGGAAGCAAAAAAGAGGTTGTCCCACTCAAACCCAAGCCATTTTACATCTTCCTTAATGGACTCCACATACTCCGTATCTTCCTTAACCGGGTTGGTATCATCAAATCGTAAATTCGTTTTCCCCTTAAACTCCGCGGCTAAACCAAAATTTAAACAGATCGATTTGGCGTGTCCAATATGCAAATAACCATTGGGTTCTGGAGGAAATCGTGTATATACTTGATCTACTTTACCCTCTCGCAAATCCTCAATAATTATATTGCGCAAAAAATTAGAGGATTTATTTTCTGTTTCCACTACGATCAACCTTTCCCTGCACAGAATTCATCCAGATTTTCTTTTTTAAACTATTTGCGATGACAAATTATCATTAGCTTACCCAATTTTTAATCCTTAACCCCTAGGGAGCTAGAGTTCATAGTCACCGGCAGCCTCCGGCTGATAAAGAATCTTTTCCACCCGAAATTGAATAACACCATCAGGAACTTTCCAGTCAATGATATCCCCTTCCCGGTAGCCAAGGATTGCCGTTCCCACCGGCGCAAGTATCGAAATCTTATCCTCTAAAAGATCTGCATCCTCAGGGTAAACCAAAGTATAGATAGTTTCCTCACCTGTTTCCAAATCTTTAAGAGATACTTTTGTATTCATGGTTATTGCATCACGAGGGATTTGGTTCGAGGGCATTACATCCGCTCGGTTTAATTCCCTCTCGAGATCTTTAAGATATTCTTGGTTTTTGGAACTGCCAAACTCCCTTTCCTTGTTAATGAGTTTGAGTAATCGTTCCTGATCAACTGCTGTAATACTGATCTTCCTACTCATTTCTCCTGAACCTTCCTTTTCATATAATAACGTTATACATCCGCCGTAAAAATTTACTTTCTGCTAAATATAGAGCGACTATCGCCTGATAGCCGCTAACAAATGGGCATATTAAATTTTAGTCGGTAAAAAAGTAAAAGAAGTCCTTGTGCACAAGTATAATTATATACTATATTCTATAATAAGTAAATGTTAGCAAAAAGACAAGTTATCCGGCAA
>NZ_CEVWNY010000144.1:0-6531 GCF_982384815.1 Desulfitobacterium sp.
ATCATTGATCTTCAGACCTTACCCTTAGATGATCCTGCAACCTTCGAGATGCTTTCTAAGGGCAATAGTACCGGCGTTTTTCAGTTAGAAAGCGGGGGTATGCGTTCCGTACTTAAGGAGCTCAAGCCATCATGCTTTGAAGATATTATTGCGGTAATTTCCCTATTTCGCCCCGGGCCAATGGAGCAAATTCCGGAATTTATCCGCCGTAAGCATGGGGGCAAGATTTCCTATCTTCATCCGAAGCTGGAACCCATCCTCAAAAGCACCTACGGAGTAATCGTCTACCAAGAGCAAGTTATGCAGATAGCTCGAGACTTAGCTGGTTATTCCCTAGGACGAGCGGATTTGTTGCGCCGAGCTATGGGTAAAAAGAAAAAGGAGATCATGGAAGAAGAACGGCAAAGCTTTATTTATGGTCAGAAAGGTGCCGACGAGGAGGAAATAATCGCCGGGGCCTTAAAATGCGGGCTGACTGAGCAAGAGGCCGGGGAGATCTTCGACTTGATGGCTAAGTTTGCTGAATATGGCTTTAATAAGGGTCATGCTACGGCTTATGCGGTGATTTCGTACCAGACTGCTTACCTAAAAGCTAATTACCCTCTGGAATTCAATGCTGCCTTGATCAGTACTGTCATGAGTTCGGCGGACAAGGTTTCCTTTTATATCCACGAGGCTCGGCAAAGCGGTATCCAGATCCTACCACCGGATGTGCAAAAAAGCCAGGTGGGCTTTAGTATTGAAGGTCAGGGGATTCGCTTTGGTTTGGGGGCCATTCGCAATGTGGGTATCAATGTGGTGGAAAAAATCATCGAAGCCCGGCAGGAAGAACCTTTTGCCTCCCTTTATGATTTTTGCATTAGGGTGGATAGTAAGGTCTTGAATAAGAGGGTTTTGGAAAGCCTACTAAGGGCGGGGGCCTTTGGTTCGCTATGCAAGCGAGCTCAAGGATTATTAGCCTTAGACTCGGTCTTAGAAATGGCTCAACGTAGGCAGAAAGATCGAGAAAGCGGTCAATTTTCTCTATTTGATTTTAGTGATTCTCTTGATGAAGGGTTTGACCTCCCTGATGTCGAAGAGTATTCACCGCGAGAGCTATTGGCCATGGAAAAGGAATATTTAGGCCTCTACCTCAGCGGTCACCCCTTGGAAAGTGTGCTGCCGAAGTTGAAGAATGCTACTTCTGAGGATATTCTTAGTTGCTTGGAAGGTGAGGAAGAGAAAAAGGTCATTTTGGGAGGTATAGTCACCGGCTATCGAACTACCGTGACCAAACGTGGGGAAATGATGGCCAGCTTTACTTTGGAAGACCTAACGGGCTCTATCGAGGTTCTGGTTTTTCCTAAGGTTTTTGCTCAAGGCGCGAGAGTACAAGATGATCAGATTGTGATAGTTGAGGGGAGATATAATATTCGGGATGATGAGCGTAAGATTTTTGCGCAGCGTATCACCGACCTGGAAAATATCCAAGAGCGTCTGTCAAGACCACCGGAACAGTGGAACGGAAGCAGGGGACAAGCATTAAGCCGGAAACTTTATCTTAGGCTTCCCAAGGAAGGGACCCCTCTCCTTGAAGAGATCTTACCAGTGTTGCGTCATTATAAGGGACCCAATCCTGTGCTTTTTTTCTTCGAACAAGATAAAAAGTTAATTCAAGGTAATCGCGAATTTTGGGTGACTGATATAGAGGAATTAATTCAAGATTTGTCAAACATACTAGGAAAAAGCAATGTAGTGTGGAAGGCGAATTGACCAAAATATAAATTGAAAAGAGGAAGGTCTAGTGCGTATAGCTATTTATCCAGGAACATTTGATCCCGTTACCATCGGGCATCTTGATATCCTTAAAAGGGCAACTGAGTTTTTTGATAAGGTGATTGTTGCCGTTGCAGTAGATAGCAACAAGACCACTCTTTTTTCGTTGGAAGAACGTATAGAACTATTAGAGAGAGCAACCCAAGATATGCCCCAGGTTCAAGTGAAAGGTTTTGAGGGGCTTACGGTGGAGTTTGCCAGAGAATGTGGAGCCAATGTTATTATTCGGGGCCTAAGAGCTATGCAGGATTTTGAATATGAGTTTCAATTGGCTCTTATGAATAAGAAACTGGCCAGTGATATCGAAACTATTTTTTTAATGACCCAAAGTGAGTTTTCCTTCATCAGTTCAAGCTCAATTAAATGGGCTGCTAGCTTAAATGGGGGTATCAGTGAATTTGTGCCAGCTCATGTGGAAGAAGCCCTTTATGACAAGCTTAGAAGAGGGAAGAATCCTTAAGTACAAAGTAGTTTTTGCTTGTACTTACCCTTGGACAAGCTTTCTTGCATGAACCCCTTAGCCTATGTTATTATGAAAATTACTAGCTGGTCATTAACTTGTACTAACGGTATTCGACATATCCACAAAATTTGGGTATGTTTCTCTTTTTGAGCAAGGAGGATTTGCTATGTGGACCGTTATTTATATTGCACCAAACAAAGCAATCGCAGAAAAGTATAAAAAATCGCTAAGTGAAGAAGGGATGCTAGTGCAACTTCGTCCCATTGGCTCGGCGCATCTGGGGGATCATGCCTCTGTGGAGATTCTTGTTCCCGAATCAGAAGCGGAAGAAGCTCATGAAATTATCACTAGCTATATGGGGAGCTAGGCATGCTAAAAGATATTTTTCGTAAAAAACGAAAATACGCAACCATTAGTACCCTGCCTTCTAAAAGTGTTCCTAAGGGAGAACAGATTCCTCCGATTAATGAGGATTCTGCACAGCCGGTCTCAGCCCGTAAGGAATTGCCGGATGGGCTTTGGCTTAAATGTCCCACGTGTGGGGAAGTGATTTTTAAAAAAGATCTTATTGAGAACCAACGGGTCTGTACTACCTGTAATTATCATTTCCGGATTCCCGCCCGGGAAAGGCTCCAGCATTTAGTTGATCCGGGAACCTTCGAGGAATGGGATGCAGAGTTGCAAACTGCTAACCCCCTTGGTTTTCCGGAATATGAGGAAAAACTAGAGGACGCCCATAAGAAATCCGATGTTTCTGAGTCGGTCCTGACCGGAAAAGCTATGATCGAAGGAAATCCTGTAGTTTTGGCTTTGAATGAGGGGAACTTTATGATGGGCAGTATGGGCTCTGTGACTGGGGAAAAGATCACCCGGGCTATTGAGCGGGCCGTTGAACTGCGCTGTCCTTTGGTGATTTTCTCCACTTCCGGCGGTGCACGTATGCAGGAAGGTATCCTTTCTTTGTACCAGATGGCTAAGACCAGTGCGGCTTTAGGCAGATTAGCCGAAGCGAAGTTGTTATATATTTCTGTACTAACAGATCCCACCTTTGGTGGCGTAACAGCCAGTTATGCTTCCTTAGGGGATATTCAGATAGCTGAACCGGGAGCACTGATCGGCTTTACAGGCCCTCGGGTCATTAAGCAGACCATGCGTAAGGAACTGCCGGAAGGGGCTCAAACTGCCGAGTTTAATCAGGAGCACGGACAGATCGATTGTGTAGTTGAACGTGCCGAGATGCGGAAGGTTTTAGCACGTTTATTGCGTTATCACCAGGGAGGGGCAGGTTATGGCTCAACACTTTGATTTTGAAAAGCCTATCCTTGAACTTGAGCAAAAGATTGCGGAGTTACAGGAGTTTTCCAAGGAGAAAGATATCAATCTTACGCCGGAAATTTCCAAGCTGACGCGCAGACTGGTTCGGTTGAGAAAAGAAATCTACGGCAATCTGGAGCCTTGGCAAAAGGTTCAGATTGCTCGACATATGGAGAGGCCTAATTTCTACGAATATGCCCCCTTGCTCTTTGAGGATTTTATCGAACTTAAAGGAGATCGGCTTTATGCCGATAATCGAGCGATCGTAGGTGGGATTGCTGTTTTTCAGGGAATTCCTGTTACGGTGGTTTCTCATGTAAAAGGAAATGATACCAAAGAGAATATCCAGCGAAATTTTGGTATGCCCCATCCGGAAGGCTACCGAAAGGCTCTGCGCCTCATGGACCAAGCGGAGAAATTCCATCGACCGATTCTTACCTTCATCGATACTCCTGGTGCCGCCTGTGATTTAGAGGCTGAAAAAAGAGGGCAGGGGGAAGCTATAGCCCGTTGCCTTCAGGCTATGGCTAACTATACAGTTCCCATTATCTGTACAGTCATTGGGGAAGGAGGCAGCGGTGGGGCACTGGCTCTGGGTGTAGGAAACACCATCTTGATGCTGGAGAATTCTTTTTACTCAGTGATCGCTCCCGAAAGCTGTGCCTCGATCCTTTGGAAGGACCCAAGTAAAGCTAAAGATGCCGCTTCTGCTTTGAAATTTACCGCTCAAGACTTGCTTGAATTGGGGATCGCTGACGGGATTATCAAAGAACCCTTGGGAGGAGCGCACCGCAGTGTAGAAAAGACTGCCGAGGAAATGAAGAAAGCCATCCACCAGGCTCTCCTAGATCTTATGGGAATTTCCCCGGAGACCTTGCAAAACATGCGTTACAAAAAACTCATGAACATTGGTCGGTTCGAAGAGAAAGCTGGGGAGGACAATTCTAGTCACGATGGTCTGTACCACGCAGATGCACAGGAACTGCATGATCCTTTGGAGACAGGTTCGCAGGATGATTCTCCGGATGATTCTCAGGATGATTCTCAAGAAAGATCTCAAGGCTCGGGACCCGATGGGCTTAGGGTTTAGATGTTAAGGTGTTGACAACCTAGGATGTTGTTTTTCTACGATGCATGTGCTTTAGTGAAGAGTTTTTAGGAGATTCTAACTGAAAGACCTTGACACATTTTTATTCGTTGTGCTATTATATCTAAGTCACCAGTTGCCGTGGTGACCTGCTGAGGCAGTATGCGAGTGTGGCGGAACAGGCAGACGCGACGGTCTCAAAAACCGTTATCTTAACGGATGTGTCGGTTCGACTCCGACCACTCGCACCAACGATTACAGCGATTTGAATCGTTAAGAAAATAAATTTTTAGTTAACAAATAGTTAACAACTGATTTTTTCAGTGAAGCAGGACTTGTGCGAGTCCTGTTTTTTTTATTTGTGTATTTATAGAGCCATCCCTGCGGTGGTTCTTTTATTATCCCCATTTTCCTCCTCTCCACTCAAGCGGCCAGGTGAAACATGGACTGGTCGCTTTAATTATGTCGAAGCCATGTAGCTCAAAGGTTAGAGTAGTTGCCTTATAAGCGACAGATTCAAGTTCGAGTCTTGACGCGGCTACCAAAACTAAGGCGGTGATATCATGGGATTGTAGAGACACCTGTGAGAATAACCTTGTATTGTGACTTGGTGTGAGCATCACAAGAAAAGGAGTTTAACGGCGATACAAAATAAAAGCAGCCACTAGGGCTGCTTAACGTGGCTGGCTAAGGTTAGTTTTTGACGAGCTTTTCTTTTAGGCGTTCTTGCAATTCCTGCGAAAAATTCACTCCGGCTTCATCGCCTAAGACCTTGAGATACTTCGGGACAGAGACGTTAATGCGCATTGTTGTCATATCGTTGGCCTTACGATACTTGTCAAAATCAATATCTACCCAGGTTACGATCTCGTTAGGTTCGTGAGCCGGTTCGGATGTGGACGGCTCAGGAATTTCCCGCCCATCATCTTGTTCTGTTATTCCCCATAGACCGATTGCATCGCGGGCCATATAGATGGCTTCAGCAATATCTGACCCTTGAGTATTTATATCTAAGTCAGGAACGGTTACTACATATCCGTGTTGTGTGGGAGTCAGAATAACAGGATAAGCTTTAATCAATCTAAACACTCCTTTATAGTTTTTATTGGCGACGAAGTTTTATTTCAAACCCCGCCGCTTGATGATTTTCTTTGCCAGTATGTCATCAATGTCTGTCTGTCTTGAGATTGGTTCGTTGTGGGTTCCGCCGGTGTATATGGTGTGGTCGTGACCTTCTCGTTTGAACCACCAACCATTGTTCTCAAGAAGCCTGATTAGGTCTTTGCGCTTCATCTCCTCACCTCTTAATTATATTATACACACTTGATGTGTATGATCAATAGGCCTGATAGAAAGAGATGGTAGAAAAGTAAAATATATGGGCTGAAAGGCTTCTTTTGTTTTGGGTGATTGACTATGCCAAGTAAGCCATTCAGACCCTGTCGAAAACCGGGGTGCACTAACTTAACGCAAGCGGGATACTGCCAGGAGCACGCACACTTGGCCGATGCAGAAAAACGGGAAAGAAACAAGCAGTATGACCAATATAAACGAGATAAGCAAGCCGATGCTTTCTTTCGTTCGGTGGAATGGGACAGGGCCAGGAAGCAAGCTTTAACACGCGACAATTACTTATGTCAAGAATGCCTGAATGAGAAGAAGATTACCCCCGCCGGCCCTGTGGATCACATCATCCCCCTGAAGGTGGCTTGGCATCTGAGGATGACACTGAGTAATCTTAGGTCATTGTGTGATTAGACATCATGCTGCCAAAACGGCGGCTGATAGGGGGATATACGGTTAGGGGGTAGGGAGAGGTCGAAAAGTTTTGAGTAGCCGTTCTGGATACCGA
>NZ_CEVWNY010000145.1:0-6511 GCF_982384815.1 Desulfitobacterium sp.
GAACCGAAAACAAAAGCTTTGCCTTATCTGGAGCTAGATTCTATGATGTTATCCCAGGTGGTGGAAGTTGCTCAACGGGTAGGCCAGAACGACATTAACAACACCCATATTCAGAACTGGGTACGAAGAAAATATCTCCCACATCCGCAGAAGAAAAAGTATTCCCGAGAGCAGGTCGCCAACATTCTTTTGTTAAATGATCTGAGAAATGTTTTATCTCTGGAAGAGGCTTCCCAATTATTAAGGTTTGTGAATTTGAACCTGGATGACAATTCCGATGATAGAATCAATCCGGCTAAGTTATACCGATACTATAGTGAGATCTTTGATCTTACCCAGAAGAATTGGGTTGCTTCTATTGAGCAATTGCCTAGGGAAGTTAACGAAGCACTAGCCGGTGAGGAGCTTACGGAAGAGGATAAGGATAAGGTGGCTGGGACCTTGGTCATTTTAAATCTTTTAGCACGAGCTAACCTTTATAAACAGATTGCCCAGCAATGGTTAAAGAATATTCCCCAGACCGGCACCCTCGAGGAAGAGTCCTAGCTTAGGCTGATTCATATTATAATAGAGAGGAGGGAAGAATTATGGTAACAAGTGGGATAGTGGCTCTAATTATTTTGGGTTTGAGCTTTCTATTTCTAGAGATCTTCATTCCCGGCGGGATTTTAGGGATTGCGGGACTGGTTCTCTTATCCACTGGGATTTTCCTGACAGCGGATTCCGTACTTCATGGTGTTGCCTATGTCAGTGCATTTCTACTCGTTTTAGGAATACTTTTCGCTTTAAGCTTTCTTTTTCCGCGCACCCGGCGCTTTTGGAAACGCTTTTCTTTGACCGCCCAGCAATCCAATCAAGAAGGTTATGTCGCTCCTACCGTAGATTTGGCAAGCTATGTAGGTTGCGAAGGAGTTGCTCTTAGTCCTTTACGCCCGGCCGGAACGGCTGATTTCGATGGCAGGAGGATTGATGTGGTAACCGAAGGAGGATTTATTGAGATTCATAGCCGGGTAAAAGTTATTGCCGTCGAAGGTACCCGGGTTATCGTCAGAAACATTTAAAATTTAGGAGGTGGAGCCCATTACGGGCGAATAGTATGATAATTGGAAACTTAGTACCTATTATTCTTCTCGCGTTAGCTTTTATTCTTATCAGTATTCTTCTCACCTTTATTCCCGTAGGTCTCTGGATCTCTGCTTTAGCAGCAGGGGTCAATGTCGGTATCTTTACCCTTGTCGGTATGCGGTTAAGACGTGTAACACCATCGAAGATTGTCAATCCTTTAATCAAAGCCCATAAGGCCGGTTTGAGTGTGACTACGGCCAAGCTGGAAGCCCATTATCTTGCCGGCGGTAATGTCGATAGAGTGGTCAATGCCTTGATTGCTGCCGAGCGTGCAGCTATTCCTCTCCAATTCGAAAGAGCCGCAGCTATTGACCTGGCCGGTCGTGATGTTCTGGAAGCCGTGCAGATGTCTGTTAACCCGAAAGTTATTGAAACGCCGATTGTTTCGGCAGTGGCTAAAAACGGTATTGAGCTGCGTGTTAAAGCTCGGGTAACCGTCCGCGCCAACATCGATCGTCTGGTCGGTGGTGCCGGAGAAGAAACTATTATCGCCCGGGTTGGGGAAGGTATCGTCACCAGTATCGGTTCCTCTCAATCCCATGAACAAGTACTGGAAAACCCCGATATGGTATCGCGCACAGTATTAGCTAAAGGACTTGATTCCGGTACAGCCTTTGAAATTCTCTCTATCGATATCGCGGATGTTGATGTAGGTAAGAATATCGGTGCCCAACTGCAAACCGACCAAGCCGAAGCTGATAAGCGGATTGCTCAAGCGAAAGCCGAAGAGCGTAGGGCGATGGCGGTAGCCAAAGAACAAGAAATGATCGCCTATGTGCAAGAGATGCGCGCTAAGGTTGTGGAAGCAGAAGCCGAAGTGCCTTTGGCCCTTTCCGAAGCTCTGAAAGAAGGAAAGCTTGGAGTCATGGATTATTACAATATGCAAAATATCATGGCAGATACAAGCATGCGCGAGAATATTGCCCGTACCAGCAGCCCCCAATCAGACCCCAACCCGAAAAAGTAGGGTGGTGAAGACCTAATGGATATATTTTCATTCTTGCCCATTATTATTTTTATCTACGCTATATTTACAATTTTCGGTTCAGATAATAAAAAACCCCAAAACCGGAGGCCTGACCGTGGTCGACCATCTGGCTCTCCCTATAATCGCCCTACTAACTTCCCACAACGGGAAACCAAATCTCCGCGGCCTAACTGGCGGGATATGTTTGAAGAATTGGAACGGGAGTTGTTCCCTAAAGAGATTCGTACCGATCAACCTTCCCGCACCACCACTCCCTCTCGGACTACCCCATCCGGTATCGGCAGGGAAGGTAGAGCCGCCTCTGAAGAATTTCATAGTCCGGAGGGCACCTGGGGAGTTGAGGGAACTAGCGGAGTAGAAGGAAGGGGAGGGTTAGAAGGCAGAGTTGAAGGTAGTTATGGCAGCGAGGGAACCTTTAATACTGAAAGAAAAAAGAGAACAGCAGGTATACCTAAAGCAGAGCTTCCCGTGCCAAAATCTACTCAAATCGAGAACCCTGTCTTAAATATCTCCCCTAACCCACTGGTCCAGGGCGTAATCTGGGCAGAAGTCCTGGGCAAACCACGGGCCCATAGCAAGTTGGCTTATAAGAGAAGAAGCTAGATTTTTGACTGAAAAATTAGATGCGTTAATCGAAATATCAAATTAGAAATTTGAGCTTATTATAAATCGCCAGAAGCATAGCTTAAGCAGCTATAGCCCTGGCGATTATTTTTTAAAATATTTTGGTTGATTTAATTGCCATAAATTATACAATAAGGATAGTTTTTAATGATTGTTAAAACCCATTTCCTTAAGTCTATGCTTGTGACTTATTTAGCTAAATTAAATATTTTAATCAGCATGCAAGACTCTGCTTACGCTTAAAGGAACAAGTTGGGCGGTATCGAGCTTACGCAATTCTGTATCGGCAATAAAATGCCAAGGGGGGTTATTTCTATGGGCAAAATCGTTTTGATTATTCTAGCGGTATTATTGGCCGTTGCCTTGGTTTTCGTAGTTGTTACATCGCTTGCCAAGGTTCAATTTAAGCAAATGGTAGCACAAGAAGTTGATCAATTTTACAAAGGTATAGAAAATGATCAGAATATTATTCAAGCTGAAGATTTCGCCGGACTGCCTCAGCCCGTTCAAAAATGGCTGAATCAATCCCAAATAATTGGCAAAGAGCGAATCATTGCGACCCGGACCAAACAAGATATCACCTTAAGGTTAAAAGCAGACCAGCCCTGGATGCAGGGAAAAGTGGAACAATATTTTAGAATTATTGAACCGGGCTTTATCTGGTTTGCAGACATTAAAATGGCACCGTTCTTCCATATCTCCGGAAGGGACAAATACATAGATGGTCATGGGCAAATGCTGATTAAAGTTCTTTCCTTGTTGACTGTGGCCGATGGTCAAGGTAAAGAAATCGATCAAGGAACCCTGTTACGTTATCTTGCTGAAATTATGTGGTCCCCCTCAGCGGCCTTAAGCGATTACATACAATGGCAGGAGATTAACGAAAATTCTGCCCAAGCTACTATGAGTTATCAAGGGGTAACTGCTTCCGGTGTATTTACCTTCAATGATCAAGGCGAGGTCCAGAGCTTCGAAGCCCGGCGCTATGGGGAATTTGATGGAGAATATCGCCTCGAGACATGGTCCTGTGTCGTACAAGAACATCAAGAGTTTAATGGACTTAAGGTTCCCTCTCAAGGTGACCTTATCTGGAAACTTGGCTCCGGGGATTTTCACTGGTATCATTTCCTAGTAAAAGAAATTGAATATAATAACCCTGCACGTTACTAAGCAAGTAGTCCCCACCGGTAAATCCGGTGGGGATTTTTAAGCTTCGGAGTATAGTCTGCGGGCGTACAAGGAAACCAGGGGCGTAGGCAACGTTGCAAAGTGCCATATCCCTCTACTCAGTGTTTTGCTATAATATGAAATAACTAATTACGATGGTTTAAAGTCTTTAACCTAAGGAGGCTTTACGTTGAAAGAGCAGAACTTTTCCAATAAAGGGTCTGAATTAATATCCCAAATCCCTATTATGGAAGATTTGATGGCAGCCAGGGAGACCTTCTGGATCAATCCTCATTATGGGACACCCAATATGGTCGATAAGCTTCCGGATGCCTCAGAAATCTGTGAAGCTGAGGAACGGTTACGCAGGTTTGCTCCGTATATTGCCAAAGCATTTCCGGAGACGATATCTTCCGGGGGATTGATCGAATCTCCCCTTATGCCCATCGAAAATATGCAAAGGTATCTGGAAAAGTACTACGGAGTAGAGATACCGGGCAAAATGTGGCTTAAAGCCGACAGTCATCTTCCTATTTCCGGCTCTATCAAAGCCAGGGGAGGAATCTATGAGGTGCTTAAGCATGCGGAAACCCTTGCCCTGCGGGAGGGACGATTAACTAAGGGAGAGGATTATGCCCTTCTTGCTGATTCTGCCTTTCGAGATTTTTTCTCTCAGTTTTCTATTGCCGTGGGTTCCACTGGGAATCTTGGTTTAAGCATTGGCGTCATCGGAGCGAAACTGGGCTTCAAGGTCACCGTCCATATGTCTGCCGATGCCAAAGAGTGGAAGAAGGAGCTTTTATGTTCCAAAGGGGTAAATGTAGTTGAATACGCTTCCGATTACAGCAAGGCGGTGGCGGAAGGGAGACGACAAGCAGAACTTGATCCTAATTGTCATTTTATCGATGATGAGAATTCCCTTGATTTATTTTTGGGCTATGCTGCAGCCGGACTGCGTTTAAGAGAGCAGTTTACAGAATTAAAACTATTAGTAAACTCCGATCATCCTCTTTTTGTTTACCTACCCTGCGGTGTAGGAGGGGGACCCGGTGGTGTAACCTACGGGCTAAAGGAGCTTTTCAAGGAAAATGTCCATTGCTTCTTTGCCGAGCCCACCCATTCACCCTGTATGCTTTTGGGCCTTGCCACTGGCCTTCACGACCGGATCTCGGTTCAAGATATCGGTCTGGATAATAAGACGGAAGCTGATGGACTAGCGGTGGGGAGAGCCTCGCGTTTTGTGGGCACAGCCATTGAGAACTTACTCAGCGGAGCTTATACTATTCAAGATAAAGAACTTTTTCGCCTGCTAACGGCTCTGGCTCAAACCGAAAACATTCAATGTGAGCCCTCTGCCTTAGCCGGTATGGCCGGTCCGGCTGGACTGTTGCTAAGTAAAGAAGGCCGCCAATATCTTAAAGATCAGGGGCTTGAGGAAAAGATAGGGCGAGGAACCCATCTGATTTGGGCTACCGGCGGCAGTCTCGTCCCCCCGGAAATCATGGCAGATTATCTGCAACGCGGGAGGGATGGCGAGGCGTCAATAACTGAACTATGATTAGTAAATGTGAATTGAGCAAAGAAACATGTAATAAGTACACCGTATTATAAAGATTTCATAGTTATGATGAGAGGATGATACCTATGTCCACCCAATCCCTAAAAACAAAAATTGTATTTTCCGACTCCTTTGATCCTTGGCATAATTTAGCCTTAGAAGAATTCCTCCTCCATAAGGTCGAGCAAAACCAAATCATCCTTTATCTTTGGCAGAATCAAAATACCGTGGTCATCGGGAGAAATCAAAATCCCTGGAAAGAGTGCCGCTGCACAGCCCTTGAAGAAGATGGGGGAAAACTGGCCCGCCGTCTGTCCGGTGGCGGTGCGGTTTTCCATGATTTGGGGAATCTTAACTTTACCTTTATTATGGATCGCAATCTGTATGATTTACATAAGCAACTGCAAGTGATTCTGGATGGCGTCAAAGCCCTCGGTATTAAAGCCGAATTTTCCGGTCGCAATGATCTAACAGTAGAGGGGAAGAAATTCTCCGGTAATGCTTTTTATTTTGAAAAAGATAAAGCCTACCATCATGGTACAGTTCTTGTCCATGTGGATGGGGAAAAAGTAGGGAAATACCTGCAAGTATCCAAAGAAAAAATGGCCTCCAAAGGGGTCCAATCGGTTCAATCGCGGATCACTAACCTGTGTAACTATGTACCGGACCTTTCAATTGACCAAATGAAAGAAAAGCTGAGCCTGAGTTTTCAAAGCCTCTACGGAGAGTGTACGGACCCCATACTCATCAAAAATACGGAAGTCGACCTAAAGTTACTTTATGAAAAGTACGCTTCCTGGGAATGGCGCTATGGCAAAACGCCGCAATTTGATCTTGTCTTAGAAACTCGTTTTCCTTGGGGTGGCATCGAACTGGGCTTAAGATTAAACAAGGGGTGTATCACCGAGTCTACTATTTACTCCGATGCTATGAATGCTAATCTTATTCAGGAGATCAGCGGCTGTTTCCTCAATAAACCATTTAATGGTGGAGATTTAGCCATGGCCTTAGATGCGGTCAATGTTCAACCGGAAGACAAAGTGGTTATC
>NZ_CEVWNY010000146.1:0-6494 GCF_982384815.1 Desulfitobacterium sp.
TGTAGAAGATTTTGCCGGGGACCGGGTACGGATGATCGAAGTTAAGATCCCACAGGATTCCAGCCTAGCCAATATTTCTCTAAATGATTTAACCTTACCTTCGAATACTTTGGTTGCAGGGATTTTACGTAATGAAAGGATGCTTATCCCCCATGGTGCAGATATGCTTTTACCCCATGACTGTGTTTTTTTTGTGGGAGAGTTTAGTTCAATCAAAAAAATCGAAGAACATTTTACGGTTAGAAAATCCAAAGTAGAACGGGTATTAATTATCGGGGCGGGAAGAATCGGCCGACATTTAGCCTTGTTGCTGGAAAAGGCCGGCATCTCGGTTAAGGTAATCGATAAGGATATGGAACGTTGTCAAGATTTAGCCGAATCCCTTGATGAGGGTTTAGTGCTCTGTGGTGAGGGAACAGATATAGACCTTTTAACTGAAGAAGGGGTAGGTGAAGCGGATGCCGTCATGTGCCTTACCGATGACGACAAACTCAATCTGCTCATTGCCCTCTTGGCCAAACACCTTGGAGCACCAAAGACTTTTGTCCGGGTTGGGCGCTCCGACTATATTTCCCTTATGGAAAAAGTAGGGGTTGATGTGGTACTTTCGCCCCGGGTGCTGACTGCCGGTGTGATTCTTCGCCAAGTCCGGCGTTCCGATGTCGTTTCGGTATCCCTGCTCGAGGGTGCTAAAGCCGAAGCCATGGAGATTATCGTTCCGGCATCAAGTCCGGTAGCCAATAAAAAGCTTAAAGACGCCAAACTGCCTAAAAACTCATTAATCGGTACTATGGTTAGAGGTGATGAAATAATCATCCCTAATGGTGAAACCATCTTAAAGCCCGGTGATAGGGTGATTGTTTTTGCCTTGCCCGATACGGTTCCGGTGGTTATGCGTTTATTTGAGAATAAACTGGGGAGCAAATAAGATGAATGTTTCAGTCATATTAGGTTTACTGGGAAGGCTGCAGATCGGTTATGCCTTAGCCATGTGTATTCCATTAATTTTAGCAATAACCTTAGGAGAGTCCAGTGTCCTATCCTTTTTGCTTTCCATACTCTTAACCGTGATACCAGGAATTTTCCTCATGGGCAAATCAAAGCCTTCCGATTTCAAAATTGGCGTCCGTGAGGCTTTTGCTGCGGTTGTTGGAGCTTGGGTTCTTACTTCTCTTCAGGGTGCCTTACCCTATTGGTTTGCCAATGTCGTGCCTACCTATATCGATGCCGTTTTCGAGACCGTATCAGGACTTACTACCACCGGTGCCAGCGTCATCAGTGATGTAGAGGCATTGCCTCAATCTATTCTTCTTTGGCGCAGTTTAACCCATTGGCTTGGTGGCATGGGAATTATCGTGCTATTTATTGTCCTCCTTCCCAAAACCGGAATGGGTTCAGTCCTCCTCTTTAATGCCGAGGTTCCCGGTCCAACTAATGATCGGGTTATGCCTCGGATTCGCGATACGGCTATTTCCTTATGGAAAATCTACTTTGTTTTTACGGCGGTTTGTGCATTGCTGCTTTGGGCGGCCGGAATGACTTTTCTGGATGCAGCGAATAACGCCTTTGCTACCATTGCTACCGGCGGTTTTTCCACCAAAAACACAAGCATAATGTATTATAATAGTTTGCCCATAGAAATGATTCTGACGTTCTTTATGATTGCTTCGGGTGCAAACTTCGCTATCTACTTGGCAGTTTGGCGTAAAAAAACTATGCAACCTTTTCGTAATACGGAACTTATCGTTTATCTTTCGATCATTGCCGGTGCTACCTTCCTAATTGGTGGAAGTTTGTGGCTTAATAACGGTACTTCACCGCTCCTGGCTCTCCGCTATGCTTTGTTTCAAGTAGCGTCCATTATCACTACCACCGGTTATGCTTCTGCGGACTTTGACCAATGGCCTTCCATGACTAAAACTATTCTGCTTCTCTTGATGTTTATCGGCGGGAGTGCCGGTTCTACCTCGGGGGGGATGAAGGTTTCACGAATTATTCTTTTGGCTAAAGCCACTTGGGCAGAACTAAAGAAAGGGATACACCCGCGGGCGGTTTCCAGTATCAAACTTGGTGGTAAGGTGATCGAACCAGAAATCCTCAATCGAGTAGGAATTTTTTTCTTTCTCTATATTGTGACCTTTGCAGCAGCAAGTGTCATTATCGCGGGGACCGGACTTAAGCCCTTTGATGCTATGAGTGCCGTGGCGGCCACTTTGGGAAACGTTGGCCCAGGGTTTGGATTTGTTGGACCAACTACGAATTTCGGCGGTATTAATCTTTTCGGGAAATCAGTATTGACTATTTGTATGCTGCTCGGGCGTCTGGAGTTTTTTACTTTACTGATCATCTTCCGCCCTGAATTTTGGAAAAGACGCAGGACTTGGTAAACTCGCGGAATTATAAATGAGGAGCAGATTAGAGATGAACTATTCGCTGATACAAGGGGTATTGGGAAGGCTGTTAACGGCCTATGCCTTCGCCATGATTATTCCCTTGGTAATAGCGCTTTTTAACAATGAAACCAGCCAGTGGTCTTTTTTAATTACCTTAATGCTTACCGGTGGTCTTGGGGTGGGAATGTTTCGTTTTCGGAAGTCTTCACAAGAAAAAATAAATCTGCGTGAGAGCTTTGCCATTGTTGGCGGGGCATGGGTTCTGACTTGTCTTTTAGGTGCCTTGCCTTTTTGGATAGCGGGCACCGTTCCTACTTATATCGATGCTTTATTTGAGGCAGTCTCGGGATTAACAACCACGGGGGCAAGCGTTATTAACGATATTGAAGCTTTACCATCTTCACTTCAACTATGGCGCAGCATTACCCATTGGCTCGGCGGTATCGGTATTATTGTATTGTTCATTATTTTGCTGCCAAGTACGGGCTTTGGGGCGGTGCATTTATTCCATGCGGAAGTTCCCGGCCCATTAAGCAAACGAACTATGCCACGAATTCGTGATACGGCAATTAGAATTTGGTGGATTTATTTGTTTCTTACTATAGCGTTAATTGTAATGTTATTCCTTGCCGGAATGAGTATATTTGATGCAGTCAATCATGCCTTTTCTACGATAGCTACCGGTGGATTTTCCAATAAGAATACCAGCATTATGCATTTCGAAAGCACTATGATTGAAGTCGTTATAATTTTCTTTATCATAATTGCCGGCGGAAACTTCAGAATCTATTTGGAAGCCTGGACGAAAAAAAGTTTAAAGCCTTTTCGTAACAGCGAATTTATCACTTATTTAGCTATTATTTTTACAAGTACGATTCTTATAACAATTGGCTTAGCATTAACTACCGAAAATGCTTCGGTTTATGCCTTACGGCATGCCCTTTTTCAAGTGGTTTCACTGGTTACCGGTACGGGATTCGCTTCCGCTGACTATGATCAATGGCCGGCTATTACCCGGCTAATACTTTTTCTCTTAATGTTTCTCGGTGGGTGTGCCGGTTCTACTACAGGGGGCATGAAAGTATCTCGAATTATGCTGCTAACAAAACACACCTGGTCGATGTTGACCAGGGGTTTACATCCTCAGGCGGTTTCCACTATTAAATTAGATGGCAAGCCCATCAATTCCACTGCTGTCAAAATGGTCAGTATATTTTTCTTTCTTTATGTAGTGATTTTTGCAATTGCCACCATCATGATTGCCGGAACCGGACTTGAACCTTTTGATGCTATGAGCGCAGTGGCGGCTTCCCTGGGCAATGTGGGTCCAGGGTTTGGGGTTGTAGGGCCAACGACAAACTTTGCTTGTGTTACATCCTTTGGTAAGTTAATTTTGATCCTTTGCATGTTACTTGGTCGTCTCGAAATTTTTACCTTGCTTATTTTATTGCGTCCCGAATTTTGGCGATCAAAAAGTGGTTGGTAAAAAAAACTGCAATAACAAAGAGGCTGTTTCTAGTTTAAGAAATACAGCCTCTTCACGATTAATTTAAGTAGATTAATTTCTTAGTCCATTTTCTAACCTAGGTGTTTTTGCTTAAGGAAGCCTTAGATCATCCCCGACCTTTTTGATGCGACCGCTCTTGAGTAAGGCTCCCACCGCCCGTTTAAAGGCTGCCTTGCTCATCTGAAATACTTTTTCAATTTCTTCGGGGCTGGATTTTTCATTAAGGGGGAGGGTTCCGGCGTTGGCGTTCATGGCATTGATCAGCAGCTCCGCATCCACATTCATTTGTCGGTGGGAAAGGTTGCGCGGGGAAAGGTCCAATTTGCCATCTTCCCGCACCCGAATAACGCGTGCTTGAATCCGATCCCCATATTTAAGTTCCGTATAGTTCTCATTGCGGGGAATAAGTCCCAGATATAGGTTGTCTACGGCTACGAATACACCGATTTGGGGATTGATCTGGTAGACCGTTCCCATGACCAAATCGTTTTTTTGGTAGGGTGAATCAGAGCGGAGAAAATCGTAAATAGCGGTTGTCGAGGAAATACGTCCGCTCTTGTCGAGATAGAGATAGACCAGATAGCTTTTGTCCACTTCAACAGGGTATTTTTGCTCGCGGAAGGGGAGAAAAAGGCCTCTTTCCAAACCGAAGTCAAGAAAAGCTCCGACTTTGGTTTTGGCTGTTACTTTAAGATAGGCTAGTTCACCTACTTGGGCAAAAGGTCTTTTCAGGGTGGCAATCAAACGATCTTCAGAATCGTGATAAATGAACACCTCTAAAATATCCCCTTCTTTGACTTTATCCGGGCACTCATTGCCAGGAAGGAGTACATTATCTTTACGGTTACCTGTACCCGCATCAAGATAGGCCCCAAAGGAAGCCATATTAGCGACTTTAAGTTTATTTAATTTCCCGACTTGAATAATAGGAAGCCCTCCCTAGAAGTTGAACTATTAGTCAAAAGATTGATGAAAAGGTGATATTGGGTCAAGATACTTCACTGCGTTCAGTATGACATAGTGTGTGCTGTCATCCTGAGCATGAGCGAAGGATCTTTTCCAGACATTACAAGGCGAAGTTGCCTTGTATAAACACAGGAAGCTCCTTGCCGGTGGATGTAATACCTGTGATAGTTAGATCAGCTGTTCCTATCATAAAATCCTCATGTAATAAGGAATCGTTTACACCGGCAGCTGCCAATTCCTGTTCACTTAATTTGTCCCCGTTTTTTAAGGTTACTGAGTATGCTTTTCCTAAAGCTAAATGGCAAGCTGCGTTTTCATCGAAGAGAGTATTATAAAAGAGAATTTTGGAATTGGAAATGGGTGAATCATAGGGTACCAGGGCTACTTCCCCAAGATACTTGGCACCTTCATCGGTGTCCAGCAAGCTTTTTAAGCTTTTATATCCTTCATCGGCACTAAAGTCGATCACCTTGCCGTCTTTAAAAGTCAAGGTAAGGTTCTTGATGAGGTTACCATTGTAATTTAAGGGCATTGAGCTGACCACAGTCCCATTGACACCGGTTTTTTTCGGCAGGGTGAAGACTTCCTCGGTGGGCATATTAGCGATAAATTCAATACCATCCTGGGTGCGGTCCGCTCCGGCAATCCAGAGATGATCTTCAGGCAGCTCAATCCTTAAATCTGTACCAAGAGAGTTTTTGAAGTGCAAAGTTTGGAAATGATTGGAGTTTAGAAAATCCATATAGCGGCCCAGATTTTCCGTATGTTCTTTCCAGGCCAGGACAGGATCCTCTTGATCGGCCCGCACTGCTTTAAATATGGCACTCCAAAGTTTTGCGACGGCTTCTTCTTTAGCAGCACCGGGGAAGACTTTTTGTGCCCATGCTTGAGTAGGTATAGATACCACACACCAGGCATTCTGATTGCTCATTAACCGTTCCCGTTGTTCTTTTAAGGCTATTGAGCCGGCTCTTTGTGCCCTGGTCATACGGTCGGGATTAACATCTTTCATTAGTTCCGGGTCTGAAGCAGAGATACTTAAGAAGGCCGCACCTTGCCTTGAATAGTTAAGAAAAAATACTTTCTGCCATTCCGGAAATTCATCAAAGATTTCTTCCGGTGCATAAAGGTAGCGAACTTTAGAAGTGAGTTCATCGTTCCAAAAAATTGCCACATCCTTTGCACCTTCCCGGTAAGCTACTTCAGTTACTTTTCGGGTAAAATCAGCACATTCAATAGGTGATTTAATGACGAGAATCTGCTGTTGTTGAAGATTGACTCCTGTTTTAATGATAAGACGAGCGTATTTTTCTAATAATTGTTCATTCATGAGGTGAGGACTCCTTTCGGGTGAAAGATAGGGAATAATTTTCCTCTAGTGAAAGATTATAACACAGTTCTGCCGGCAAAAGAAACTGATGGTATCCTAATAAACCAAAACTCCTAAAAATATTTTAAAGATAAAATCAGTATATTGACAAATGTTCAACATGATCATATAATAGGATTATAAAGATAACTGAATGGGATAGTAAAGATAAGATTAAATGCTCAGAATACTATATAATAAATTGCTATCATCATAACAGTTATGATACTTTAAAGGAGGTGATAAGATGAATTCCTAT
>NZ_CEVWNY010000147.1:0-6484 GCF_982384815.1 Desulfitobacterium sp.
CTTCGCCATTCCGAACTTCCCTTGTGTGGGCTCATACTTATCTTCCTTTATTAAGAAAATGATTGAACTATTCCTCTAAAAGAACGAACCACATCCGGGGATCGACATAAAAGCAAGTGATACCAGCCCCGAAGTTCTGCGTGTAAGGAGGTTAAGAAGCTTTTAACGCAGAAGACCGATTTGGCTCATTACAGCCTCCTCTTGTTGGCGCATTTCTACCTTTTCAGCTTCTTCCATATGGTCAAAACCGAGTAGATGAAGAGTGCCATGGACTGCCAAGTAAACCAGCTCCCGCTCAAAGGAATGTCCATATTCCAAGGCCTGAGCTCTGGCCCGCTCCACAGAAATAATAATATCACCGAGCAGATCATCCTCGTAATCCAGGATATCCGGCTCATCTTCAGTTTCCTCCTGCAGGGCAAATGACAAAACATCCGTTGGCCGGTCTACTCCCCGATAATCCCGATTCAATTCATGAATTCTGGCATCATTCACCAGGGTAAGACTGACTTCTGCCTCCTCTGCACCGCCGGATAAACATATTGCTTTTTTGATCCCTTGGTGTAATAAACCCCCCAGCTCTTCCTGCTCCGATTCCGGAATCGTTTCTTCTTCCCAATTAATATCTAAAAACATGGTGCGGAGCCGCCTAATGCGACTCCTCACCCCCTTCCTATAACCAACTATTTAACACCGTATTCAGTCTTGCCAGTTTCCGCTTCTTTTGTGCTTTCATTTAAAGCCGCCGGTTCAGCTTGATTAGATATTGCTTCCCCCTCTGTGTCCCTCGACTTATCGGCTCCGGAACTCGGTTCAGGGCTCTTTTCCGTACCTTGTCCCTGTTTTTGCTGCATATCCGGATATTCAACCCGGCTATGGAAAATTCCGCTGAGAATGCGAACAAAGGCGGTGGCAATCTTATCCAAGTCCTGGAAGGTTAAATTACACTGACTTAACTGATCATCATTAAGCTTGTCCTTAATAATCTTACGAACTAATCCTTCAATCCGTCCCGGAGTAGGCTGCTTCATGGCCCGCACTGCGGCCTCCACACTGTCGGCCAGGAGTACCAAAGCAGCTTCTTTTGTTTGGGGTTTAGGGCCCTCATAATGAAAAGCCTCTTCCGGTACATCGGCATTATCTTCCATGGCTTTATGGTAGAAGAAACTAACTACACTATCCCCATGATGTTGAGCAATAATATCTTGGAGAACCTGAGGTAGTTTTTCCTCCTTAGCCATCTCCAAACCATCTTTGATATGAGAAGTGATAATTAAGGCACTCAAAGTGGGAGCAATTTTATCGTGAGGATTGTCTTGGGCAAACTGATTTTCAATAAAGAAGTAGGGACGCTTTAACTTACCGATATCATGGTACATAGCTCCCACCCGTACGAGAATGGCATTGGCCTGAACCTCCTCCGCGGCAGCTTCCGCAAGATTTCCCACTAAAATACTATGGTGGTAGGTTCCCGGCGCCTCCATTAAAAGCCTTTTTAATAGAGGGCGATTGGGATTGGAAAGTTCCAGCAGGCGAACCGCCGAGGTAATACCAAACCCGGTCTCAATCCAATGGAGGGTTCCCACGGCCAGCACCGAAGCAAAAATCCCGTTGATAATTCCCAGACCAATGCTAACCAACCAGGTGATTTGGTGCATTCCGGAAATCAAAGCAATTCCGCTTGCAGTTATAACATTCATCGCAGCAACATAAATACCTGCCCGGGCCAAATCTACCCGCTGGCTTAATAAGGAAACACTATGAACACCTACAAAACCGCCGAATAAAGCAATCAGAGAAACCTGCCAGCCCGTGGGTGTGGAAATAGTCGGATCCGCAAGAATACCTACAAAAACGGCTAAGATGGCTGCAGAAAGGTAGGCAATTTCCACATCTACTAAGATCGCAATAGTCATTGTCGCCCAGGCTACCGGAATCAAGATCCCGGTCATGGCATTGTACTCCGCTTTGCCAAGATTTAAGGCGATAATCCCCTTGCCCATAGCAAGAACCAAAAACATCATTAAACCGATAAGCACCAGCTTCTTGAAGATATCGGGAACATTTTTCCGATACTGATAGGTATAAAAAATCAGCACGAGCATACTGGCAATCACAGTTAAGGCAATTCCGGACACAGCACGCCAAGGCGAGCGATTCTCCACTAGTCCATAGGCGGCAAGTACTTGCATGATTTTCTCATCGACAATTTCCCCTGGCCCGATGATCTTTTGCTTATCCTTATAGCGATGCACTTCCACCCGCACAGCGGCCCGTGCATCCTGCCTTAGGCTCTCTGTAGCCTTCACATCCTCAATTAAGGTAGGTTGAGTGACTTTCACATTAACAAACTCACTGAGAAAAAGCTTAAACTCATCCGGAAAAGGCGCATCGTCAATGTCATGCTTCACTTTTTCCCGCAGGGCAGGGATTTCTTCCTTACTGCGTGCTCCCGACTCAGCATTGCGGGCATTACCAAAGATAATTTCTGTCGCCCTTTGTGCTTTTTCTTCTAGAAGCCCCGGGGAAGAATTTAATAGCCCTATAAGCACACCCTCGGATAGGGTATCAAAAGGGGCGGTCTTACGGAGATTTTTCAGAAGAACCCCTTGATCCTCCTGGCTGGTTAGTGCCTCTTCCAAAGCATTAAAGGCAGTGCTCAAATCTTTGGCGATACTCGACAGATAGTCCTCATCCGGTTTAAAAACCGGTTTTACTGCCTTTGCTGCCGCTTCCAGGTCAGCATCATACTTCTCTAAATCCTCGATGCTTTTTTCATAAGGAGCCGTAACAAGCTGAGGACTAGGGTCTCCCAACTCCAGGTTCAACTTGGAAATAAAAAGTCCCGAGGATAGAATACCGGTAAACAGCAGAAAACACACCACTGCGGCAATGATTTGCCGCCAGGTGGTGTTGATTTTCGAAAAAAAATTAAAGGCTTTTAACCTCCGAATATTCAAACGCATCCTTCTTTCACCGACCTGGTTTCGGTTTTTCTTCGGCCTTTTCATAGGCTTGAATGATCTTTTGAACGAGAGGATTGCGTACTACATCGGCAGCTGTGAAATAATGAAAGGAAATATCGGGTATTCCCTTGAGGATATTTTGAACTTCTATTAACCCGGAATAATGACCACGAGGTAAATCCACCTGAGTCACATCCCCAGTAACAACGGCATGGGAGCCATACCCTAACCGGGTTAGGAACATCTTCATTTGTTCTGGGGTAGTATTTTGCGCCTCATCAAGAATCATAAAGGAATCATCCAAGGTGCGCCCCCGCATATAGGCTAAGGGGGCGATTTCAATGGTCCCCTTTTCTACATAACGTTGAGTCGTCTCAGGACCTAATAAATCGTAAAGAGCATCATAAAGAGGCCGCAAATAGGGATCTACTTTTTCTTGCAAATCCCCCGGGAGAAAGCCTAGCTTTTCCCCGGCCTCCACCGCCGGTCGGGTCAGGACAATCCGGTTAATCTCTTTAGCACGTAAAGCCAATACAGCCATAACTACTGCCAGATAGGTCTTTCCAGTACCGGCCGGACCAATGCCAAAGACAATGGAATGATTCTCCAAGGCTTCAAGATACTTAGCTTGACCTAAGGTCTTCGCTTTAATCGGGCGTCCTCGTTGAGTAGTGGCAATCACCTTGGCAAGAGCATTGGCCATCCCCTTTCCTTGTCCTTCTTCCACTTGGGATATGACATAAGTTACCCCTGCCGGTGTCAAATGATGACCCTGACGAACCATTTCCAACAATTCCTTGACCACGGCTTCCGTCCGTTCAACTTCGTCAGCGCTACCGGTGATGGTCATTTCCTCTCCACGGACCACAAGACGTGTTCCCAGGTCCTTCTCGAGAATTTTCAAATGAGCATCCTCAGGTCCCAATAAATTCATGGCTTCGGCCGCATTTTGCAAATACACCTTAGATTCTTTTGACAATTCTACGCCCCCTGGTGCTAGAAACTCCTTAGATTCTTACAACTATTCCGGATAGACCGCTAAATCCTCGTATGACTCTACCTCAATGCGTACTCGCTCACCTTCACTGCTTTCTAAAACGCGAACCTTTTCCTCGAAAGCATTGGCCCCCGGAGAAATCTTCTGCCTAACTTCGGTTCGGGCAAGTTCTTCAGCAGCAAGGCGTGCTTCAACGCCACTTCGTTCAATCTGAACCTTGTGTAATTCTTTATAGTTAACAGATAGTATTTCGACAGGGAGACGCCAATTCCTCCATAAAGATATCCCTTGATAGTTAACTTCCTCTTTGACCAGTGCAAAAGGTGATTCCGGTGTTGTTACCATTATGACTCGTTCACCGAATTTTATACCCCATCCCTTGGCGGCTTTTCCGGTCTCTTCAATCCGTTCTTCATAATAAGGAACGAGAACCTCGGCACTATACCAAACCCGACCCCGAACGAAGCCTTTAGCAGCAGGTACCGTTTCCGGAATAAAGTCTTTTTGTTGTAGTTTGCCGTCGGTACGAGGTTTGGCACTGGAATTCTCAATCTTTTCCGGTGCCTCAATCAAAACCTGGCCCTGTTTAACAATCTCACCTTTGTGGACTAAGGGTGTCCCTTGAATAACCATGACTTCCTCCACGAGCCCTGCTTTAGCGGCAACAAGATTCCCTGCCTCACCGGGTACTTGAGGACGAATTTTTTGTACTACTTTTATCTCCACTCGTGTTCCCCGGCGGCTGATCCCAACCCAAGCCGCATCCGGGAATTCTTCCACCAGTGCCTTGGATACTTTGGTCAAATCCACGGAATCCTGTCTAACCCAAGTCTTTAAACCATATTTCTCCGCGCTATCGAAGATCTCCTGACTGGAGATGGTGGTATTGCCGGATACTGATATGGATAAGATCATTTGGGATAAAAGAGCAAGGGAAATCCCGATCGCTAATATCCCGGCCAGAAGGGTTTTACGCCGCCACCAGCGTGCGGCTACAAAAGGCCAACCGTATTTCGCCACAATTCTGATCCGAGTATGAGTAAGACGGGCCGGTCGCCTTAAGCGCGCAAAGTCCTGAATGCGAATTTGGGCTTTCATTCCTTTTTCCGACCTTTGAGTCTTAAAAAATACAATCCCCTGGCGTATGCTCTCGTTCATAAAACGGGCCAGTTGATTGCCACGGGCCTCAAAAAGCAACCGGCCCTGCAAAAACTCTCTGAGTTTCCCGATCATTTGGAGTCCCCTCCTCCGTAGGATAAGGAAATAATTTGCCCTTCAATGCGCAGCTCGGTAGCTAAAACCGTCTTCAGAACCAAACTCTTACCCGTGATAGCTAATGGACCTTCAGTTGTATTTAAAAGAATCTCTTCTGCAGTGAACTCGATGATTTCTAGATAATTTTCCAAAAGAACCTCTTGTCGGCCTGTGACGGTAATTCTCGGTCCATTACCCGCTACATCCGGAGGGAAATCCAGTACTTCCCCGACATTTTTAGTGAGTTTATCCAACATACAAAGCCTCCTCCCTTCTAAACCATGTTTATGAAGGAAGGAGGCTAAATAGTCCAAGCTTAAAGGACAAAGTACCGATAAGTTTTTTAATGAAAAACAGACGTGACTGCAAGCGCAAACGGAATGACTAGCAGAGGTGCGCTAACGAACGAGAGCCAGCGAAACGTCCGCCGCAACGCAGGTTCACATTCTGGAATGCCCAGAGGTTTCGGATGCGGCAGTAGAGCGGCCGAGAGAGTAGCACCGGCGCTCCGGAGTGTAGTGGCATTGCAGCCACGTTTTAATCTAATTTATTACGATCCTTTTCGGTTAGGGAAAGCAATACTTTCAGCAGCTCCTCCGGAGAAGGAGGACAGCCAGGGATTCTAATTTCCACCGCTAAGGTGGGATCTATGCCAACCTTGGCCCCATAGGCCCCCTGAAACACTCCCCCATTAATCGCACAATCCCCCACTGCAATTATACACTTTGGCTTCGGAGTCGCCTCGTTGGTCGCCTCGGCAGCCTGAATCAAATGCGTGGACATAGCTCCCGTACACATAAGGATATCCGCATGGCGAGGGGAAGCTACGAAATCAAAACCAAACCGCTGTAAATCATAGATCGGATTTAGAAGGGCATTCATTTCCCAATCACAACCGTTGCAAGAGCCGCAATCCAGATGCCGGATATGCCAGGATTGCTTGAAGGAATGTAGATGGGGGGCCTCTTGGTAAAGACTTTTTTCACTGAGGCGACCTTTTTTCAAGCTGCGTTTGAGTAAATTCCACATATCTTTTCGCCCCCTATCGATCACAACAGCTATAGCAAAGTTCAAAGCTCTTATTGATTAAAGGAAAATCCGGAACAATATTTCCTAACACTGCCAAAGGAACAGCCGGCCAATTGGCATAGGCAGCCGAACGAATCCGACACCGATATATCCTCTCTTTGGCATCGAGCATCAACCAGATTACATCCGTTCCTCTTGGTGATTCTGCGCAGCCCCAAGCAAACGAATAGGTTTGGCA